>DATDOJ010000340.1:0-2443 GCA_035293345.1 Bacteroidia bacterium | reverse complement strand
GCTCTATTTCGGTGACACCGCCCATCTTCCTTACGGAGATAAATCGGCACAGGCAGTGGAAAATTATTCCATCCGCATCGCGGAATTTTTAATCAGCCAACACTGCAAGATGATTGTGATTGCCTGCAACACTGCCTCATCGTTCGGTAATGATGCGGTGAAAAAACTTACCGGAAAACATATTCCAGTCATCAACGTGATTGACCCGGTGGTGGAAATGGTGGCGAAAAAATTTCAGCGCGGAAGCATCGGAGTCATCGGCACTAAGGGAACGATTCGTTCCGATGTGTATGCAAAAAAAATAGCGAAGCAAAACCGCAAGCTGCACGTACACTCACAGGCGACACCGCTGCTTGCTCCGATGGTTGAGGAAGGATTTTTCGATAACAAAATCAGCCGCACCATTATTAACTCCTATCTCACACGACCTAAGCTTCGTGATATTGATTCACTCATTCTCGCCTGCACGCATTACCCGCTCATCCGGAAAGAGATTGAAGAATTCTACGATGGAAAGGTGCTGGTCATCGATTCTGCAGAAACCGTGGCGCAGCATGTGAAGAAGAAACTGGCATCGCTTCACATGCTTGCTACAAGACAAAAAAAGAAAAATATTTTCTACGTTTCGGACTACACTGCATCTTTTGAAAAAAGTACGCGTATATTCTTTAAAGGAAAAATTCAGTTGAAACACTTCCCCCTGTGGGAAAAGTGATTCATCCGTTCCGGTTTAATTTTAATTATCTTTACATCGCAATTCATTTAAAATGTTCAGCAAAATTTCCATACCGGTTTTTATTCTTTCCGTCTTCATGTTTGCCGGCTGTAGAAAAGCGAATGAGTATCCTATTGAGCCAATAATAAGTTTTAAATCGCTCACACCAGATTGGGATCCCAATACCGGTCAGGAGCATGCAACTGTCGTGATTTCCTTTACAGACGGAGATGGAGATATAGGATGGGACGAAAGCAACCTTCAGGATAATTTTTTCGTGGAGTGTTTTATGAAAATTAATAATGTTTGGATTGATACTGCCTCCTATAATGGAAGGATTAAGCCTTTGATACCTGAAGGGAAAAATAAATCCATTCGAGGTGACATCTCTTATTTTATGTTCAGCATACCTTACGGTGTTAACAAAACGATTAGATATGAAATCTATATGTATGACAGGGCGCTTCACCGGAGCAACACAATAACAACAAGCGAACTAATCATCAATAACCCCTGATTTATTTTTTGAGAAGTTCAGCGGTGCTTTTTTCCACATCGCTGATGAACTTTTCTTTTTGTAAGCTGGTTGTGTTCTTTACCGCCTGCATTGCATGAGCAAGCGAAAATATTTTTTGCAGCGCTGAGAAAAAAAACTTTTTTGCTGAAAGTTCCTCAGCTAAATATTCCTGCTCTGTTTGCCCGGGTGTGGGAATAAGGATTGCTTTCTTCCCTGTGGCTGCCAAATCCATGAGCGTGGAATATCCGGAGCGGCAGAGGATGATTCCGGATTCATTGATGGCGGTCAGGAGTTCATGGCTGTTGAGATGTGAAACGATGGTTAAATTGTTTTGATGGATGAATTGTTTTTGCTCCTCGGTGACTCCGCGAACAAGTAATGTTTTGTAATTTGTTTTCTGAATTTGTTCAATCAGAATTTTCTCAAGCACTGTACGCTGAGGTTCTGTTCCGGAAAGCAGTGCAAGCAAATCATATTTTATCTCAGCGGAAAATTTTTTTCCTGTATCAAACCGTGAAAGCCAGCCGATGAATTTTGTGTTTGCAGGCAAAGGATATTTATGCGACAAATCTCCCGAAAGATTTTTTTCTCCTTCAACATCCGGCACCCAGCACTCATCGTATTTTTTCACGAAGAATAAAATGATGCGATGAATAATTGGCTCACAGAATTTCAGAGCCGGTGGACACTTCACCATCAGTTGGTGTGTAATAAAGACGGAACGGATTTTTTTATTCCACAATCCAAAACGGTTATCGCTGATGACTACATCCGGTTGCTCATCAAGAATAATTTTTTTCAGAGCTGAATATTCTCGAATAACAGACAAAATAATTTTCGGAATCTGAAGTGCAATCATCAGCGTTATTCCGAAAGTTTTGGAGTAGCGGATTCTGTATCCTGTCAGGTGAATATGTTTCAGCGATGGAAATTCTTCTTTCAGTAATTGCGCTGCCCTGCCATCCGCAGCGATGATTACTTCCGCATCTTTTTCCAGAAGAAGTTTTATGACGGGAATGCACCGGGTGGCATGACCAAGTCCCCAGTCAAGCGGTGCTATCAGGATGCGTTTTCGTTTGTTCATCAGGTTCAAAAGTAGGCAACACTTTAATTGAATTTCGAATTTTGAATGTTGAATAATGAATGATGTACTTGCCGCACAGCCACTTCAATATTCAACATTCAGCATTCCTCATTCCTCATTCCTATTT
>DATDOJ010000339.1:0-7347 GCA_035293345.1 Bacteroidia bacterium | reverse complement strand
TATCTCGGTTCGACCGTGACTGAAGCAGTCATTACCGTTCCCGCATACTTCAACGACTCACAACGCCAGGCAACAAAGGAAGCCGGTGAAATTGCAGGGCTGAAAGTTCTGCGCATCATTAACGAGCCGACAGCCGCAGCGCTTGCTTACGGTCTCGACAAAAAACAGAAAGACGAAAAGATTGCCGTCTATGATTTAGGCGGAGGAACATTCGACATCTCCATTCTCGAACTCGGTGGCGGAGTGTTCGAAGTGAAATCAACCAATGGCGACACACACCTTGGCGGTGACGACTTCGACCATGAAATTATTGACTGGCTTGCCGGGGAATTCAAGAAAGAAGAAAACGTTGACCTGCGGAAAGACGTGATGGCATTGCAGCGTTTAAAAGAAGCTGCCGAGAAAGCAAAGATTGAATTGTCATCCTCGATGGAAACAGAAATCAACCTGCCTTACATCACAGCCATTGACGGAGTGCCGAAACACTTAGTGAAAAAAATTTCCCGCGCAAAGTTCGAGCAGCTCTGCGATGCGCTCATCAAGAAAACCGTTGCACCGTGTCAGAAAGCTCTTGACGATGCAGGACTGAAAGCATCCGACATTGACGAAGTAATTCTCGTTGGCGGTTCAACACGCATACCAGCCATTCAACAACTCGTAGAAAAGTTTTTCGGCAAGGAACCGCACAAAGGCGTCAACCCCGATGAAGTTGTTGCCGTTGGCGCAGCCATCCAGGGAGCCGTGCTCACAGGCGAAGTAAAAGATGTTGTCCTGCTCGATGTCACTCCGCTCTCGCTCGGAATCGAAACCATGGGAGGCGTGATGACAAAGCTCATCGAATCCAACACAACCATCCCCACAAAGAAGAGCGAAACATTTTCCACCGCATCCGACCAGCAGCCGTCCGTAGAAATCCACGTCCTGCAGGGCGAACGACCAATGGCAAACCTCAACCGCACCATCGGGCGTTTCCATCTCGATGGAATTCCGCCCGCACCGCGCGGTGTTCCACAGATTGAAGTCACCTTCGACATTGACGCAAACGGAATCCTGCACGTGACTGCAAAAGATAAAGGCACAGGCAAGTCGCAGAACATCCGCATCGAAGCATCATCCGGTCTCAGCGATGAAGAAATCAAAAAGATGAAGCACGAAGCCGAAGCCAATGCCGAAGCCGACCGCAAAGCCAAAGAAGAAGTGGACAAGCTCAATCATGCCGACTCGACAATCTTCCAGACCGAAAAACAGCTCACCGAATACGGAGATAAAATTTCTGCCGCCAATAAAGAAAACATCCAGCGCGCATTGTCAGCGCTCAAAGATGCGCACAAGAACAAAGACCTCGCAGCCATTGACACCACCATGCAGGAACTCAACACCGCATGGAGTGCCGCTTCGGAAGAAATGTATAAAGCATCACAGGCAGCCGGAGAAGCGCAGCAAGCGCAACCGGGCGAGCAACCCCCGCAAGGCGATGGTTCGCAAACAGGTGGTGATGGAAATGTTACCGATGTGCCTTATGAAGAAGTGAAGGATGAAAAGAAATAAAATTTTTTGGAGCCGAACTTTTATAGCTCTCACTACCTCTCCGCCCGCTCTCGGCATCCTACGCTAAACCCGCTCTATGCCTCCATCGGGGCTATGCACGCTGGTTTCGGAATTCTCACAACCTTTTCAAAAAAAAAGTTCCGTAGGAACGACCTGTTGGTAGAAACACAATCAACACAAAAACAAAAGCTCCGTAGGAGCGACCTATCTCACAAAACAAAACCTCAACAACATTGTCATGCTGAATTTATTTCAGCATCTCCTCATTTTAATGGATAGTCTTCAAGTTCTGCGAATTCAAATTCAGATTTTAAAATCTCAAAGTCTTTTTCATTTCTTAACCAATTCTTCAAATTAAAACTTTGAATTTGATTTTTCTTATCTACGCTTTCCTTCGCTTGGTAATTCTGTTTTATACATTTTGAAATTGTTTTATGGACCTTTCTAAACCACTTTAAAATAAAGTTGTTATCATCCTCTAATAATACTCCCTCAGAAATTCTTTTATAAATATTCGATAATTCATTTGAATAAAATTTATTTAATATGTAACCGTACGCCCACAGAAAATGCCACTTTGCTAATAGTGCTTGATATTCATGAGAAGTTTCTTTCCCTTCTTTCTTTAATTGCTTAGAAGTAGATTTAATTTTATCTTCAATTAATGTCCACATAAAGAATAATGCTGCAATTTTTTTTAAACGACTGGAATCAAAAATATCTGCTTCTTTTCCATCATCCCCAAAGATGTACCAGTATTTTCCTATCGTTTCATCAGTATCAAATAGATATTTTGTACCTTTAAAAATTAAGATAGGGTCACTTTCAAAAACATATAATACTCTTGCCAATGTTTCCATTGATATATTCAAAGTATCTTTTCTTTTTTATGTCTTTATTCGCTTCCTCAAATATTTTACTTTTTTAAATGGACGAGCTCCGTGAAACATAAAGTCCGAGAGTTGATTTTCAAGAAAAATTTGAATCTCGTCATTTGATCTAAAATCAGATGCCTTAATAACTGTTTGACTATTATTATAAGTAATAATATTTTTATTTAATCCTTTCTCTTTTTTATAATCTTCTGCCTTGGTAATCCTAAGTAAAACACGAACTTGTTTTAAGTTTTCTTCTTCTGAATATTTGCCGATCGTAGTTGCAGTTTGGGCTCCATTAATAATTTGAAAGTTTTTGCATTTTAATTGGTGCACTTCACCATTTTGCTTAATTGGAATGATCTCAGTACATATTGCTGATATTCCATTATTATAGAAATAGAATTTTTCAGGTTCATGATCTAAAGTGTGTTTCATTTTTTTATTGATAGGATTATCACCTAAATAGCCTCTTATATTATAACTAAACAGACTTGCTTTATTTTCACTCCAAAGATTTTTTAAAGTAGAACCCTTAATTGTTGTAAGAATAGAATAATATTTTTTATTAAGATCAATCAAACCGCTTAAATCTAAATATGCTGGTTTACTTTTATCAGTAAAAATATCAGTGACCTTTTCAATATTGATTATTACTTCCTCAGGAATTGCCTCAGTTTGAGATGCTGCGATTTTAAAATCTCTTTTTAATTCTGTAAACCCACTCAACTCGTAATTTACATTTTCATATTTTACCATATTTTCCTTTTTCCCCCTTTCAAAATCATCAGATATAGTTTTTGAAAACTTATCATTGGTAATAAAAAAATAATTCACTTTACAATCTTCGTTATAGTCTTCCAATAGTGATTGTAGTTGAGGATTTGCATGCTCTTCAAAATATTTTTTGTCATTAATCTTACTATGAATACCAAAAAAACCAGCTATTTCATCTGGCTTTACTGAGTTCTTAGAACCTTTAAATTTTGATTGTAAAATAAAATATTCATCGTTTTCATATTTATAAACAAAATCAATATTCAAGTCACCCTTACCATCGGCTTCAAGACCTTCTTCAATTTGATCTTCATTAAAACTATTCAAATAAATTCCAATCTCTCTAATATAAAATTCAGTTAAGGATTTACCAAGTTGTCTTGTATTGGCAGCATTAAAAGATAGTCCTTTTTCAATAAGAACTTGAGTCATTCCGTCTTTTATAATATCCTCAAATTTTTTATCCATGTTATTTCTGTGCTGTCAGATGTTCTTTTCATCTGACATATTTTTTCCAAAAGTAATTTCTTTTTTCAAAACAAAAGACCCGCTCGCGCGGGGTTCATTTTTTCTAATCAGAGCAATCACCTCAATCAGCTAAACCTGTGGTGAGCGATGGTTGGTGAGCCAAGCCGGACCAAGTCGAAACCATCACTCCTGCCTGCCCCGATTTCTCGGTGGTCCCACTTATTGCGGCAGTTCAGATAACTGCCTCCCTACCGGAAGGACTACACCTCCACCAAAGCAAAATGCTGTGAACCTTTGAGCCAGCACTGCAGGATTGATTGGTTTTATGCTGATTTTTATGATTTCAACCGAAATATCGCGTCTCAGCACCGCGCTGTTGCGTCTCAGCACTGTGCTGTGACGGAATTCTCTCACGGAAGTCCGTACTTCCCGCACGGATTTCCGTACTTCCCGCAAGGAATTCCGTTTTTCTCTCACGGATTTCCGTATTTCCCGCATAGAATTCCGTACTTCCCGCACAGAGTTCCGCACTTCTTTCACGGAGTTGCGTCACAGCACCGCGCTGTTGCGTCACAGCACCGTGCTGTGACTGAGTTCTCTCAAAGATTTCCGCCAATTTCTGTTTAGGAATTCCGTGCGTTCTTCAGAGCAACGGCAGTTTACCTCCGATGTAAACAGGTTCTCTTCGGAAGCAAACTCTCTCCCGGAATTTATTATGTAAAAGTGAAAGGAGAAAAAGGAGAACGGGTTGGGAAGTTTGTGAAAGAATAATTTTTTCTCCGCATGGCTCTGCGGAAAACTCAGCATCCATCTGCGTTTATATTTCTAACTTTGCAAAATAATTCAAACATAAAAATGAAAGGTATAAGCTACATTACAGACAGCAAGAACAAACGGAAAGCCGTAGTAATTAATTACGAGCTTTTGAAAAATCACGAATCCGAACTTGAGGATTTGCTCGATGTTCTTATTGCTGAATCGCGGAAGGATGAAGCAAGTATTCCTTTTGAAACAGTACTCAAGTCGCTGAAGAAAAAAGGCAAGCTTTGATGTACAGGATTGTAATCAAGAAATCGGCAGCTAAGGAATTGGAGTTGCTGCCTTCGAAAATTTTACCCGCTGTTACCAAAGCTATTTTGAATTTGTCAGTTCAGCCGCGACCTTCGGGTTGCAAAAAGTTAAAATGGCAATCCGGATATTTGTGGCGGATAAGAATTGGTGACTACAGAGTTATTTATTCAATTGATGATGTGATTAAAATTATTGACGTGCAAAAGGTCGGACACCGGAAAGATATTTATGATTAAAATGGCAAGTCATTTCTCCGTTATGACGGATTTGCAATCCGTCACATTCCCCAAACCAAACCCCGCTCCCGCGGGGTTCATTTTTTCTAATCAGAGCAATCATCTCAATCAGCTAAACTTGTGGTGAGCGCAGTCGAACCATCAAAATTCAAACAACCCTCCCATCAACGCGGTGCGGTGGGCTCCCAAAACTGCGAGGACAGCATTGGGCTTGCGGGATGTCAAGACAAAAGAAAATGTACTCTGCATAATGCTGCAGATGCCATTTCGAATGTAAAACATGATTTGCAACGTGTTGCAGAGGTCATTTCAAATGTAAAATGTGCTCTGCACAGTGTTGCAGAGGTCATTTCGAATGTAAAACGTGCTTTGCAACGTGTTGCAGATGCCATTTCGAATGTAAAACATGATATGCAACGTGTTGCAGAGGTCATTTCAAATGTAAAATGTGCTCTGCACAGTGTTGCAGAGGTCGTTTCGAATGTAAAACGTGCTTTGCAACGTGTTGCAGATAGCATTTCGAATGTAAAACGTGCTTTGCAACGTGTTGCAGATAGCATTTCGAATGTAAAACATGCTCTGCAACGTGTTGCAGATAGCATTTCGAATGTAAAACGTACTCTGCACAGTGTTGCAGAGGTCATTTCGAATGTAAAACGCTCTCCCGCTTAGCAGAATGTGTTTGACTTGACCTTTTGCTTCTTATTGTATCACACGCTTCACAATCTTTCCGCCAGCTTCTTCGCAAATGCGTTAAACTCATCAAGCGAAGTGTGACTGGTTATTTTATTCACTTTAATCCTGAACATCTTCTTGCCTTTTCTCACAAGGATAAAATAAAAGTTTTCATTGTCAGTGTGAAAGTATGCTTCATCGCCAACATCGCTAAGCACTTTGACACCTTCGTGATTTTCGTTGGCTTTCTTAATAGAGGAATAATTCTTTTGCGCTGATAAAACCTCTGCATATTCTTCGAACATAAAATAAACCGCGCCTGTTTTGCCGGTTTTCGCGTCAGCAGTGTCTGCCGTGTATGTGCAGCGATAGTTAACCGGCTTGTCTTTTGTTTCCGGTGTTCTTTCGGTTACATGCGCCTTCTCTCCCAGTATTTTTTCTGCATCTGCAGGAGACATAAATGCTGAATCGCCCGGTTCAATTTTTGTTTCGGGCAAGCTGCTCGCTCCGTTGCATCCGAAAAGGAAAAGAACTGCAATTGCTGCGTGATATATTTTTTTCATCGCTGCTTGTCTTTATCCTGGTTCACTCCTTCACCACTTTCCCTTTCCCAATCACACCCTTGTTATTTCTCAATTCATAAAAATAAATCCCAGCCGGGAAGCGGCTTGTGTTTATTGAAGCGTAGCCAACAAACCTTTGCGTCAATACTTTTTGCGAGAGAATGCTGTAGAGAATTATTTCTGTCAGTTCATTACTCCTCACCGAAACATTAAGTGTGTTTGAAAAAGGCACAGGATAAATTTTCGTTTGCGTTGCACTTAATTCTTCACCCGTCCCGATGGTGGATGGAAACTCATAAGCGCCAACGTCAGGAGTGGAAGCATCACGGGCAAAGCCAAGCACATCCGTTGTTATCCATGCGATGGGTATGCCTGCATTATCTGCAGCAATGTTCGTTGGCTGCGGCAAAGCGGCAGAAGTGAACACCGGGTCAAGGGCTATGGAATTGGAATCGCGCGTGGTTGCTGCTTGCCAGTCGCTGAGGGTGGGGAAGAAGAGGGTTGGCGGTGCTCCGTTTTGCATGCCGGTGTTTCCGCCCGGCACCCAGATGTCGTTGTAATCGCTGTCGAACGAGTTGAGCGGGGAGAGCGAGCCGAGCACCAGACCGGTTTTTATTCCCGTGGTGGGCTGGGTGATGCTGATGATGTTGTTGCGCAGTATCGCATTGGTGCTCGATTGTCCTTCGATGATTCCGTAGAGGTTTCCGGAAGATGTTGCGGCATTGTCAATGGAGATGGTGTTGAAATATATTTCGGAAGTCATTCCTGCAGTGCGCACTTCAATGCCCGTGAAATTTCCCGAGACGAGGTTGACATCGTGAATCACATTGTTATACACCCTGTGCCCCTGCCCGTTGAAAAGATAAATGCCGCGGAACGTCACGGTGCCATTGTTGGTCTGCGACACCTTGATGTAGTTATTGTATATGCTTGTGTTGAGGTTGGAATTTTGTGCCACCTGGATTGCATTCACCGAAGTGATGTTGGACGTGCTTTTGTCGAAATGATTATTGCGCACGATAGCGCCATCTGTCTCGCGCAGGTAAACACCGTTGGAATGAAAATCATAAAACACGTTATCAGAAATGAGGATGTGGTCTGCCAGAGGAAAAAACTCACCGACCACAGAAACTC
>DATDOJ010000338.1:0-7748 GCA_035293345.1 Bacteroidia bacterium | reverse complement strand
ATGTGCGCAACAGACCGCTGTATATTGTTGAAGAAACCAATATTATAAAGGAACAATAACTTTCTGACTTGTTATGAATAAAAAATTATCCGTCATCATTCCTGCTTACAACGAAGAGGCAACCATCCGAAGAGTCATTGAAAGTGTACTTGCAGTGAGTTTAACCGGAGGTATTGAAAAAGAAATTATTATTGTCAACGATTGTTCGGGTGACAACACCCGTGCTGTCACTGAACAATACATTGCTGAGCATCATGATTCAGGAATCCGTCTGCTCAATCACAAGTTGAACAAAGGAAAAGGTGCAGCGCTGCACACGGGAATAAAGCATGCAACAGGTGACTTTGTGATTGTACAGGATGCCGACCTCGAATATGACCCGCGTGAGTTCAACCATCTGCTGCAGCCCATCCTCGATGGCTTTGCCGATGTAGCTTACGGTTCACGATTCATGGGCGGTAATCCGCACCGCATTCTTTTTTTCTGGCACTCGCTCGGAAATAAATTCCTGACTTTCTTTTCCAACATGTTCACAAACCTGAACCTGACCGATATGGAAACGTGTTATAAAATGTTTAAGCGGGAAATAATTCAATCGCTCGACCTGAAAGAAAACCGCTTTGGTTTTGAACCGGAAGTCACAGCAAAAATTGCACGCATAAAGGGAATAAGAATTTATGAGGTAGGAATTTCTTACTATGGTCGCACGTATAAAGAGGGGAAAAAGATTGGGTGGAAAGATGGGGTTAGGGCGATGTGGTGTATTGTGAGGTATAATCTGTTTTCTTAAAATTCATAATGTTTTTAAAGTTGCAGAATGCTAAACGGGAAAAAGATTATAGTTGTTTTACCAGCATATAATGCTGAAAAAACTTTAGAAAAAACTTATTCTGAAATTCCCTTTGATATTGTTGATGATGTTATTCTTGTCGATGATTCAAGCAGCGATAATACGTTTAGCGTAGCCAAGCAGTTGGGAATAAAGCATGTTATTCGTCACGAGGAAAATAAGGGCTATGGAGGTAACCAAAAAACGTGTTATGACAAGGCATTGTCCTTAGATGCGGACATTATTATAATGCTGCATCCCGATTATCAGTATACTCCCCATCTGATTCCTTCCATGGCATATATTATTGCAAATAATTTATATCCGGTTGTGCTTGGCTCCAGAATTCTCGGGAATGGAGCTCTCAAAGGAGGAATGCCTACGTACAAATATTTTTTTAATCGAATTCTGACTTTAATTCAAAACATTTTATCAAATCAAAAACTTTCTGAATATCATACAGGGTATCGTGCTTTTTCCAAGGAGGTGCTGAATACAATTTCGTATCATAAAAATTCAGATGATTTTGTTTTCGACAATCAAATGCTCGCCCAAATTATTTTTCACAATTTTGAAATAGCTGAAATAACCTGCCCGACTAAGTATTTCGAAGAAGCATCCTCCATTAATTTTAAAAACAGTTTAAGATATGGTTTGGGAGTTCTTGGAGTATCGCTCTCTTTATTTTTGGAACGCAACAGCATCTATAGGTTTAAAATATTTTCAAATAAATAAATTTAAGATATCAAAAATAATTATGATAATTTATTTGTTGAATAATCAGGTATATCACATCAATAATACTGAGGCAAATAATAAAAGTCAATACATAAGTTATTGTTCTGTTAAAAATCTTGAATGATACAAACCTGTTCCATCCGTCACCAATTAATTTCAGAAAACTTAGGAGTGCCGGAAAAATGTAAATTGATTTCATTGCGGCAAAGTCCCTGTAATCATAGTTATATTTTATGGACGCACACAGGAAACAGGCAGCGATAAAAAGGTGAACGGCATCAACAGAAAGTTCTTTTCGGTGAAAAATATTTTTAAAAGCCCCGAGAGCAATGCAAATGATTCCGATAATAAATAATAATAACGGAATGATGCCTAAAATAATTAAAGCCCTTCCAACCTGAACGATAAATGGTTTTTGAGATTGCCAGCTCTCGGGCCATTGGTCAAAATGCATGAAAAAAGTCCTCCCGTAAAGTTGAGACCATAGCGAAGTTCTGTGCTCGGGATAGCCCTCCCACCCACTATTAATATAAGGTTGTTTAATCATGTCATAATATCTAAAGGTAAGGAAGCCATGAAACATATCTTTAACACCCGGCCTGTCAATGTAGGTTCGCTCAAAAAATTTTGGCGGAGGGTCTTTTTCCCATGCGCTCATGGCAAAACTTTTATACTTTTTGAAATTGTTATAATAGCCACCAAAAAAGGGAACTATCAAAGTGAAACTGATAAGAAAAATCAAAAACTGTTTTGCAATGTTTATTCTCATAAGACCTGAACGAGCATTGAAAAAGCGAATAGCTAATACGATTAAGAGTATTACAGATATTAGTAATCCGGAAGCTTTTGTTAAGCAAGAAATAATCAGGAATAAGACAGCCAGAAGAAAAGATTTGTTGTCATGATTTACAAGGTGATTGAGTAGAAAATAGGTGAATGCAATTCCAGCCAATATTCCAAGGGTGTCGTTGGTAGCTTGACAATTTATTCCAATCAGGCATGGATTGAATGCAAACAATGCGAACAGAAATATTTTAATACGCAAAGCTAAATTTTGCTCTTCCAAAAATTTCCAGAATATCAGAAGAATGAAAAAGGCAAAGAAAACGTTCAGGAACTGCATTGCAACGATGCGTTTTGTGATAACAATTAAATTGAGTGCCTTAACAATTCCTGCGCTCAGCACGTAATATAATTTGGGCTGGTAACAAGACCAGCAATCTTTTCTTTCCGGTATTTCATTCTTATCCACAATCCAACTCACCACGTCAACATGATTGTCGTTAGCGTCCCGGTTGGTAAGGGCTAATAAAATCCGTAGTAAAAGCGCGACTGAAAAAATAATCACAATTATTATGGATGTACGGGAGAACATATTCAGCGATATATTATTGCAAGCAATTAATTAAGAATGGTCGGCAAGATGGAAATTTATACTTCACACTTGTAAGTCGAGTCCAAATTATAATAAATATATATTTGCCTCAAACCATTTGCATTCGACACATGATGAAAATAATTCTAAAAATAAATTTGTTTTTACTGGCAACTGTAACAATATCCTGCAACAGTAACAGCAACAATGATTCAAAGTTAACCTACACCAACAATTTCGAAACCGATTATGCGTTTAATTCACATCATCAGGGAAATGTAATAAAATCGGCTGATGCACATTCCGGATGGTTTGTTTCTAAAATTGATTCAACGCAAGTTTTCAGCACAACATTCAACATGCAGGTGTCGGACATAAGTAAAAATCCGTTGCAGTTTGTTCATTTCAGTGCATGGATAAAGATGGAATCAATGAACTCGCAGCCGATGATGGTTGTTGATGTTGCAGACAGTACAAAAAAAACATTAGAGTGGCTTGCCCTGCATGTGAATCAACAAATAACGGAACTTAATGAATGGGTGAAAGTAGATGTCAAGTTTGACCTCACAGACAATAAAAGAAATAGTCCTTCAAATTATCTGAAAATATATGTCAGCAACGGAAAGAAAGAACCTTCTTACGTAGATGATATTTCAATAACTTTTAATGAGGAGTAATTTGCATTGGGCATTTAAGTTGCACTAATACTTTTTCTGATATTCGAAATTGTATTTTCTTTCATCAGGCATTTCTCCTTTGCAATAGCCGGTGTTCATAGGGAAAATAATTTATTATACGGTTGCGATAATTTTCATAGGTATTTATCGGATTAAAAAACAGATAGGCATTTCAGCGCCTTTTGAAAATCATTGTCATATTCATATCGTAAATTAAATCCCATTGCGGAGAGGTCTTCAGTTCTCCGATTTTTTTCTCATAACCCTCGCGGTTGGTGGGATAATAATTCTCATTGTTCAGCAACACGACATATTCTGCATCGGCAATACGTGGAAATAAATATATGACCTGTCTGAATGCAACATGAGGCAGCACTTCGGATTGAGCAGAAACATTCGCATCATCAGGAATCAATTTCAGCGCTTGATTTAATTCTCTGACATCAAAATTGCTTTTCCAGTGTTTTGCATCGTAGAATTTTGCATTAGTAGTGTCATACCATTTTGCAAAACGATTGTCAAATACAGTTACGGCAGCGCTTATGCACAACGCGGTCAAGCAGCAAGCAACCACAGTTTTCTTTTTTTCATTCAGATTTAAATGATAAATCCATGTAAACAACGCAACGGAGATTACCGGAGCAAATTCAATAGAGTAATGAGCCCCGACTCCCCATTTGATGATATCATTGTTCAGCATTTTTTGTCCTAGCACCGGGAGAATCATGAGCAGGTATTGAGGTCTTATGATTGCAACAAATCCACCGGAAAGAAGGAGCATGTAATATGTTTCTGCTTTCATCAGATAACCATACCCATCCTGGGTGTGATTCTCTATTAAATAGGCAAAAGTTTTTTGCGGATGTTTGATCATAAATGTCAGTGCTTCACCGGCAGTTCCTCCGAGGGCATCATAATTAAAATGCAGGTATGCACGGTTTTCGTTGGCAAGAGAAGGAATTATCCATGAGATTATAGCAATGAAGCAAATAAACGATATGCTGGCAGCCAAGGAAGCATGCTTAATTTTTATTTTGTCATTGGTATTCAGTGCAAGGAGACCGAGCGCAATAAAAATACTCCACAGTGCCATGTTCTCTTTTCCTATAAGAATCAAAATAAGAAACAGGTAAAACAAACGATAATTTTTTTTCTCATAGAAGTAAAACAACCAGGGAACAAACATGGCGGCAACAACATTGTCGTGATAGTCGAAGGCAAGTGCAGAAAAAATTCCGTAGAATGAAAAAAAGTGAATTACCCCTGCCAATGGAATCCATGAAAGTTCTCCGAATTTCAGGCGCAGCAATTTGAGGATGCCCCACCCACCGAATAATATTGCAGCAATCTGGAAAATGAGCATGGTATAACTGCCGAAAATCCAGTACAGCGGAGAAATCAAAATGGGATAAATGGTAAAATGGTCGCTCAGAATATTACGGAACTGCGGCTGCATCACCATGCAGTCGTTCCAGCGGAGATGTGCGTAATCATAAATAGCATTATTGTTAATTCCCAAATCGTGCGCATGAGTACGAAAAAAATAATGGTTGACTAGGGAAACGGAACAATAAATGATAGCAAAAACAACGAAGATAATGACAGCAGCTTTTTTCAAAGGGAAAGTTTTACTTAGGTGTCAAAGATATTGCAATTAACATTTCAGAATGTCAGCGGGTCTTCTGTAAGCCAATAGTAGAAACTCCACAAGTGAGCGATAAAAAATAGAAACACAATAATATTTCTATATCTGAAAGTCGAAACATATTTTCCAATAATAATACTGAATGGAAATATAACGGTAATGTATCTCGGCATGCTTTGAGCGGAACCAGCTATCAGCGGCAACAACATGCAAGTCCAAATTAGCGCCTGGAAACTTATTGGAATTCGTGTGATGGCAACCAATGCGATTAACATGAACACGATTGTGTAAATGGAATAAAACTGGTACCTCCAGTTTCCGGTATTAAATAATGAAGTGAAAGGAATTACAGTAAATTTCTTGTACCACCCTTGTTGTGCAGTTGCAAAGGCAAAATAATCTCCGGTCATGTAGTTCAGGTAGAAGCAATAACCAGTAAACGTAAGTCCGATACATAGAAAAGCGATTGCCGGATACATAAGCTGCTGCCGGGTTAATTTTTCTCTTCGATAATTTTCAAAAAAATAAATCAGAAGCGGAACAATCATGTAGATGCCGTTCGGCCGTGTCAGCGACAGAAGTGAGCCGGATACTGCAAGCACAACCCAATTCTTATTCTTGATGCTTGCAAATGCCAGGATGAGCAATAGCAAAAACAGCGCTTCAGTCATGAATGCTGAAAAGTAGAAGTGAAAAGGAAAAAAAATCAAGCAGAGAGTTGCATAGTAGGCAGACCGTTCATCATTTAAAAAATGGCGGGCAAAACGATGGAACAGCAAAAAGCAGGTGATTGAAAAAATCACAGACCAAATATATGCTGAAGTAAAATAATGCCAGCCGGTGACTCTTAATGTTACACCTGTGATAAGAGGATATAATGGAAAGAAAGCGTAATAAGATGCGGCCCAATTATTTTTTTCCGTAGGTCGCAAATCCTGTTCAGTTATTTTATGATGCCCATTCAACGCAATCATTTCATACCATCCGGCATCGTGTATTTTGAAAATTTTGAAAAGACCGGGAATTGAATCGTTCTTGAAAGTGTATAAATCAATCGGGGGAAACTTCGAGCTGTATTTTGAAACACCAAAGGCAAAAAAGTAATAAACAATTTTGATAAAGAGGGCGAATACGACAATCTTAACCCAAGTTTTATTCATAGAAGGTTATCGCATTTTCAAAACCCCATACCTAAATATCGTCCACAAAATTTTCACCCCGTCAAACGGTTTCAGTTTTTTTCCTTCGCCTTCCCTGCGCGGAAAATATTTCACGGGAACTTCGGCAACATTGTTTCTCTTAACGCGCAGCGCTTTTATGATGAGTTCCGCTTCAAAACCAAAACGGTTTTCGTGGAGGGAGATTCTGTTGTAAAGAGAACGTGTGAAAAGTTTGTAGCCGCAAGCCATGTCGGTGAGGCGAACGTTGATTAGAATGGAAGTGAGCCAGGTAAAAAGTTTGTTGACAATGTAACGGTGATATGATGCAAGTGGCCTCACAATTCCGTCCAGGTAACGTGAGCCGTTTACGAATTCAATATTCAGGTCATGCATCGCACTTAGCATGGCAGGAATATCCGAAGGTGAAAGCTCGAGGTCAGAATCCTGGATGAGAATTACATCACCCGAAGATTTTTCAATTCCTGTTTTCACGGCTCTTCCTTTGCCCATATTTTGTTCGTGATGCAGAAGAATCAATTCCGGATGATGCAGTCGGTATTGTTCAACATTTTTATGTGAGCCATCTGTTGAACAATCGTCCACGATAATTATTTCCCGGCTTTCGACAAAAGCGGGAAGTGAAAGTTTCAGCAGTTGGTCGAGAACTGCGAGAACTGTCTCCGGTTCGTTGTATAAGGGAACGACAATGCTAAGTTTCATGCGGAGTAAAAGTATTAAAAATGAATTCTATCATGATTGCATTTGAAATTCAGGATTACTTAAAACAGGAATATTAAATCAAATTTGATTGCAATGCCTTAATAGATAACAAACACGTGTAATAAATCCATTTTACTTGTTTGGAATAAGACAAACTATCTCAACAGGTTCATTGAGGACGTTTGGAAAAAGAAAAACTACCTCAAACAGTTGTACGAGGGAGTTCGGAGAAAGAAAAACTACTTCAAACAGTTGTACGAGGGCGTTCGGAGAAAGAAAAACTACCTCAAACAGTTGTACGAGGGCTTTCGGAGAAAGACAAACTACCTCAAACAGTTGTACGAGGGCTTTCGGAGAAAGACAAACTATCTCAAACAGTTGTATGAGGATGTTGGGAAAAAGAGAAACGTATTGAACCTTATTTTTGAGCAAAAAACCTGCTAATTATATGGAGCCGTCAATCTGCTTTATGATTAATTATTTTTCCTTGTTAATGGCATTCTTTGACTTTCTGGAAAATTTCTTTCTATTTTTGAAAAGTAAATAATAAGCCATTTTATAATTAAAATATGAAACTAAAAAATTACGTCCTCGGCAAGTGGAT
>DATDOJ010000337.1:0-18926 GCA_035293345.1 Bacteroidia bacterium | reverse complement strand
GCTCCAAGCGTGAAGCTTGGTCTGCAGCTATAATTAACCTTGTCAATTTTCACAACCGGCAGGCCCGTGCCTGAAGATGCAACTGCATCTTTTGTTTTATCCCTGAGCATGGCAATCAATTCATCCTGCTCGGCAATGGTTTTCTCAAGAGAAGCTACAGTCCCTTTAAGCAACTTTATTTCTTCCTTAGGTTTCATGAGTGCTTTGTTTTTTTGGGAGCTGGCTACTGGAGGTCATCGGTCACCAGCTCCTCCTTTAGTGGGTTTTATTTTTACGAGCTGCTTACAGCCGTTTGGTCATTCACCGCAATCGCGCGGTTGAAATCATTCGGGTCCGTCAAGCTGTCCTGTGTTCCGAGGTCCGAAATCTGAACTCCGCTCTTCGCGTCAATCATCAGTTTAATCGTCCGCTCAAACACCTGGCTCTTGATGTCGCTTTCCTCACCGAGTGAGTCAACGCCATACTTCAGGTTTTCAACCAGCGTGCAAACCAATGCATCCATTCCCGTCAATCCCGGCTCGCGTTTCAATTTGCACATCGTGCCGTCAATCGGAACACTGCCCTGGTTCGTCATGCCGTCATAATCGTTGTTCGCGCCATACAGCGAGCGATACTTCCGCGTGTACTTCATAAAATTTGTCGGGCTGCAAAGCATAATCGTTTCAACTTCTTTGTACTCGTCACCCAATCCGTCAAACACCAATTCAACACTGTCAATAATGTTGCTCGATGTCAGCGCGCCTGTGGTAATCGGGGTAATTTGTCCTGCAGCAACTTCCGTTTCAATCAAGGTCAGCAAGCCGTCCATGATGTCAATAGGTGCTGTGCCGCTGGCGTTGTAAACACCTTTGTAAAGCGCGCGCAGGCGGATGTTGTTCTGCGCCCTCTTCCGGATGTAATTCATTATGTACTGCTCAAACGGCAAGTCATAAGCATCCGAACCTTTTTTCTTGTACTTACCCAGCCACGATTTTTCAAGCTGTCCCGGAACAAGGAGCAAGTCAACCTTCCATCTGCGCACTTTCAAAATCCGTGCGCCAAACTTCAAGGCATTACTCGTCCCGCTGAACGTAACATCATTGGCTGGCTGCACAATGTCCGTTACGTTTAATTTCGGAAGCGGAACCTCATCCTTGCAATCATCCATCGTGTCAAAGCGGTCATCAATATTCATCCCCGTCAGCATTTCGCTAATGAGGATGTCTTTGTCTTTTCTGAAATACGCTCCCAGAGCTGTATTCAATTCCGTAATGTCAAGTGCCGAAAGCGCCCATCCCTTCCCGAGATAATTAATTCCCAGGTAGCCAAGCACAAATTTTGCTATGCCGATGAAGGCAAACAAAACAACAAGCGCTGCAAAGGCGTCAGCTCCTGCCGCCAGGGAAATCAATCCCGCAGGAATCATGGCAATGATAACAGCAGCAACAAGCGCCACTATGGCGATGAAGGCGATGACAATAAATTTAGAAAGATTTTTCATAGTCGTGGTTTGTGTTTTTTTTTCGTTTACGTCCCGATTTTTTAGCGGGATTATGAGTAAAGTTTTTGTTTCAGTTAAACAGTTTCATCATCATCTTCCTCGATGACAACATCGCTTCTGCGCGCATGCATTTCGCGCATCCGTGCTGCTTTAGCTTCCCAGCTCGTCAGTTCTTTTCCTTCGCCACCGGCAGTGGTTTCTTTTTTGTTCTTCACATTGGTGCCCTTCGCACCATCTCCTTTTTTAAATGCTTCAAAAGCATTCGTGGTAACAACGTGCACAGCTTTCTCAGCAGCAAGCTCCCCTTCGAGGCGTGTTTTGTCTGCAGCAAGAGTTGCCTTCTCTCCGGTCAGCGCGGTCTTCTCGCCTTCAAGAGTTGAGCTCGTTGCTTTGAGCGTGTCGCGCTCAGCAACAAGAGCATTCATTTTGTCAACATGCTCTGCGGTGAGAGTGATGTCTTTTTCTTTGGTGTCCGCTGCAATCGTAAAGCCGAGAGCGGCAAGAAATTTTAAAAGCCCTTCTTTCATGGTTATGAGAAATTAATTGTGAGTTCCTTCGTCAATTGATTTGCACGCTTCACCGCGCTCTCGAAATTTCCGATGCTGTCAATCAGCCCCGCTACCTTCGCATCTTTCGAGTAATAAACTTTTCCTGTCATCACATCTTCCTTTGCCGTGTCAAGTTTTCCCGTTCTGTTTTTATTCACAGCAGCATGAAAAACTTTTGCAAGCGGATCCAGGATGTTCTTTTGCATCAACTCATAATTTCCGTCAAGCGCCTGGTGAAACTCCTGGTTCTTGTCCGGTGAGAGATTGGAATAAATGTTATGGATTTTTATTCCCAGCTCATTATAATATTCTGTGTAGTCAGCCATGGTAATCATCACACCGATGCTTCCTGTTAATGCGCCCTGCTCCGATGCAATTATCTCATCAGCTCCGGATGCAACCCAGTATGCTGCGCTGCATGCCCAGGTATTTACAAAAGCTACGGTCGGCTTCTTCACCGACTTAATTGTGTTGGCAAAAGTTTCCGTCCCGTCCGCTTCTCCGCCTCCGCTGTCAATATCAAACATCACCGCAGAAACATTCGGATGGTTCCCGGCTTCAGTAGTCATGCGCGAAAGTGTTTCCGTTCCCGGAATGCCGCACCAGTCATCTTTCATGATGGCTCCTTTAACTTTTATCACTGCAATGCTGCCGGCAGGAGCATCATCTAACGTTGTGCGTTTGTTGCTCTGCAGGTCAATACAAAAAGGTGCATGTTTAAGTTGATTTGATTTCTCAAGGTCCATATCCGCTGTCGGAACTTCGCCTTTTATCAGTTGCGTAACAAACGGAGTATATGCCGAAGCATATCGTTTCTCCATCATGAAAACACTGCTGAGGATGGTTGCTAAGAGCATGAAGTGTAATTTTAATTTCATTTTAAAAAGTTTTGTGCATGAAAAATTTCTATGCCGCAAAACTATTTCCCCCGCCACCCAACCGAAAGGACATTTCCTACGAGAAAACTTCTATGGCTCGTAAAACGGAACACGCTCACCCGACTCCGTGAAAAATCGGAAAGCATAACCCTTCACCACGCCAGGCACAGCACCGCTGTCGAATGTCGCGCTGAAGCGCAAACCGTTTTCAATCGTCCCCGCCAAAATTCTTTTTCCGTTGTTGTTGTAAGCATCAATGATGTGCCGGTAGCCGCTCATCTCCTCCATCAGCTCCTGCAGCACATCATCGTGCCACGGCACAAAACCACTAAGCGTTTGCTGATAAAAGTTTCCGTGCTCGCTCAGTTGCTCCTCTTCGCGCCACAATAATTTCTGAAACGTGCTGTAGCCGGTGAACCACGTCTTGCCGCCAAGAGGCGTCACGGCTGACTCTATAAGTTTGCCGGTGTAAAAAGGAAGGGAGCCAACATGTTCGTTCGGAATAAAGTTGAATTGCTTCATCCCTCCGATGTTTCTCAGCGTGGTTACGGGGAATCCTTGCATGACCGCAAATCTCCCTCAGCGCCACGCCCGGCCAAAGGACAATTAGGAAGCGATGTTGTAATACGGGTCCGCGCGGTAGCGGTAATACTCCTTCACCAATGTCTCCTTCGGAATATCATCTTCGCTCAGCGCATACGCCTCCATGAACTCATCCACCGCCTCCTGGTATTGTTTCTCATCGTGCTTCGCGCGCACGTCCATGAATAAAAAAAAACTCCGATACACCTCCCGCCATATCCAGTTGTTAATAATCACAATCTTATCATCGCTCAAGTACCTCCCGTTCTTCCACAAGTAGCCCCCCGGCTGAATCACAATCGTGATGTGGTGCGGATAATTTATTTTGAATGTCGAGCGCGGATGCTTCCCCGTCCGCAGCGAAAGCAATATCATCGGTCCCAAAAAATCGGTGGAAGATAGCGCGTAACGCCTGTCAGCGCTAAGCCGCAGCGCACCCGTCAAAAACTTTTCGAAGTACGGTTTTCGTAACGGTAACTTAACCTCTGCCGGCTTGCTCATGCAGCGCAAATTTAGCGCACTGCATTTTCCTGTAATGTCCTGTAAAATTCTGTTTTGCGTTATTTACTAACAACACCCTGTAAACAAACCGTCACCTTAAGCGCCTTGCAAATCTTCTCTAATGCATCAGCCGTAAAGTTCGCGCTGCCGTTCTCGATGTTGTTAATGTAAACCCTGCTGAAACCCGCCTTCTCCGCAAGCTCCCGCTGCTCCCATTTCTTTTCCTTCCGCGCTGCCGCAATCGCGAAGCCGATTTGTTCTTTGAATGTCATCCGTCAAAAGTAAACCAATAGTTTTACAAATCAAAATTCTTTTTCCCACCTACTCGCCTCCGGGCAATGCTCATGCATCAGCTCCTTCACATCGCGGTTCAGTCCCCGCTCCCCATGCGAGAAAATAAATCTCCCCTCAATCTTCTTCAGCAAATCATCCCGCAATATGTGCGCATCAATTTTACAGTCATCCATTTCCGTTGCCGGTAGCTTCACCGTGTTCGCATACAAACTCTTCACCATGTAACCATGCAGCACATTCCAGTCATACTGCTCCATCGCCTCCTTAAACTTTTTCTTGTTGTAAACAATCGGAACATGAATATCAAACTGCAGCGTGTCAAAACTTTTTTCTTTCAATGCCGCCACCGTATTCTCCTGCGAAACCCGGTAACGGTCCCTGAATTTCCTCGCCCGAATCGCGTCCTCAATTCTCCTTGCATAATAGTTCGGAAAGTTTTTCACGCTCACCGGCTTCAAAAAAAAGTAATCATCGTTGCAGAAAAAGAAATCAGCACTCACCCGTTCATCGCCACAGGCAGCCAAAACTTTCTGCATAATGTTTTTTGTCGCTCTCGGTCCGTCCGGACACGCAATGTGAATCACATCCTTCAAAAAATACGGCAGCTCACCAACTATCACAATGTTGCGGAAACCACCCACATATTTTTCAACGCTCCGCAAAAACCACCGCGTCTCGTTATCATACCAGGTGCTTCCCTTGCCAATCGGAATTACAATATCCATTTTCTTTTTAGACCACTCTGCGCGCAAGCCATTGCGCAAGAGAGAGGGGGTTGGGGGTGTGTGTTAATTTATGCAAACCTCGCCTCCGGATGTTTGCCTTTCATGTACGAAATAATTTTTGCATGCTTCCCCTTCGCCTCGTCAAACATGCTCGGTCCCGGATGCTTCCGGTAAAAGAAAAGCGTTTCGTTTATACTCGTGATGTTGAACCCCGCAGCAGCCGCGCGAATCCAAAACTCCCAATCCTCATACCCATCGCGCATCTTCTCATCATATCCGCCCGCCAGCGTCCAAACATCTTTCTTGAAAATCGAACAGCAGTTGATGTGATTCTTGTTCAGCAAATCCCGGTGAGTAATAGTTGAAAGATGACTCTTCCACGTCCTGTTCTCCCTGCCAAAAGTTTGCAGCCGCGTACTCACAATATCATTCTTCCCAATCGTCTGCTGCACAAACATCGGGTGCAGCCGGTCATCAGCATCCAGCGTAACAATCCACCCGCCCGATGATTTTTTTATTCCCGCATTCCGCGCTCCGCTCAATCCCTTGTTCGTTTGCTCCACTAATTTCACGCCCTTATATCTCCGCGCAACTTCACTCGTGTTGTCCGGTGAACCGTCATTCACCACAATCACCTCAATGTCTTTATACGTCTGCGCCAGCGCGCTCTCAATCGCTTCCGGCAAAAACTTCGCCTGGTTATAACACGGAATCACAATGCTCACTCTGTCATTCCACGAGTTCGCCCAGTGATGAATGCAAAATGTCTTTTCCGTGATGCATTCCCGCGTAAAGAATTGGTCGTAGTGATACGGATAAAAATGCGGTGGTGTAAGAATCGTCACCGTCTGAAATGTTCCCGGGCGCCCGTGCGTCCATCCGCGCTTCTTCATCAGGTTGGTGAACATAATCGGACCGGTGCTCAGCTCAATCTTCTCCATGTCAAACGGAATCGAATCCATGTAATCCATGCACTCCTTCAGAAACGAATGTCCCTTCTCCGCCAGAATCACAGCGTTGTTCACCCACCACTGGCTCTCCATGCCCAAAATCATTTTGTGATACGGCAGCAGCGGGTCCAGCGGGTTGTTCGCTTCCACATCAATGTCGAAATAAATTCCTCCGTTGTCATACAACTCCTGCACCCGGGCATAATGTCCCGCCAGCGCAAAGTTTTTTATTGCAATCGCCTTGTCCACAAACGTTCCACGCTTCACATTCTTCAGTGAAATCTGGTGCACTTCATAATCCGGCATCACCCGTTTCCACGAGTCAATATATTTTTTGTACTTCTCCGGAACCGGCTTATCGCTTATCCAGGTGAAATAAATTTTCTTCGGAATCATGTGATGTCCTCCGCATCTCTGTCACCCTGAGTCCCGATATTATCGGGAAAGGGTTTTATAAACCACCAGCTCTGGTACTCTCTTCCCTCCCAGAAATCTTCAACGGTGAGTTCAAACGGAATTCCAAGCTGGTCCATAAATTGTTTCACCCCGATGCAATCGTTGTCACCATAATCGTGTCCGCTGATGATGCCACCGGTGCGCACCTTCGGCAACCATGCTTCATAGTCCGCCTTCACTTCCGCGAACGAATGCCCCGCATCAATGTAAACCCAGTCGAGAGAATTATCCGCGATGGATTTTGCAATGCCGGTGGAGGTTCCCTTCAGTAAAATTGCTTTGGTGCCGCAGAGATTTATTTGTGTGAGAAAAAATTCTTCCTCCTTTATCCAGGTGTCAACACAAATAATTTTTCCCCTCCAGTACCTCAGAATGCGCAGGGAATTGAAACCATTCTGCACTCCCACCTCAGCGCCAACACCGGTTAAAAAAACCTCATTGAATAAAATTCCAAATTGCCCCCGTGTAGTTGGTTTGAACATGATGATGCAATATTATTTGCACCATCTCACGCGCTAAAGGACATTAATTATACTTCTCCCGCTGCCGGCAGCGGTTTCCATGGTCACTTATCTTTTTTTTCTTGCATACACACTGCCACCGCCATACAGCGTGTTAAGTACTCTGGTTTGGTCAAGAGTTACGTGCTGCTCATTGGAGAGATACTTGTAAAATTTATTGCTGTTTACCTGCAGTTTTTTTAACGCACCCGAAATGGTGTGTCCCGCTTCTACTAACTCAATCACGGCAGTAAAAACCCTTTCAAATTCATCCTTAGTCCAGGCGCTCACGGCAATCGCTCTTGAAGTTTGTCGGGTAGCTGATGATGAAAATAAAAACCACCTGCACACAAAACCACAACCAACGGAGAACTTTTTTCATCTCCCCAAAGGTATCCAGTATTCCATCGTCCCTGCTTTTATCAGGGCGATGATGTCCGAATATTTCTTCCGGATAATCCTGCGCGTGCTCAGCTCAAGCAGGTCAAGCTCCACCGGCTCTTCTTTCACCCAGTAAACCGTATCAACGATGAAGAAGCGGAATTCTTTCCCGCTGTTTCCTGTCAGTTTGTCACCCTGTATCACCCTTATTTCAGTTGCCATTTTTCTTCATCTGCAATTTTCGTTCACAATCTCCGCGACTTGCTCTTTTTTTACTTTCACTGTTACACTTTTTCATAACAAACTAAAAAACAAACAACTAAGGGCTGTAACAGAATGTAACAGTGAGGTGTAACAGTTTGTAACAGAGTGTAACAGTAGTGTAACAGTAACCCGCTTTCCTGAATTCACTGTTACAAACCAGTTACCGAGGGAAAAAGGTGCTACAAACCTGTTACAAAATCCATTTGTAACAGTTGTAACAGCAAACAACCAGCGAACCACGACCGCCTGAATTGACAAAAACAGCCACTCCGACCAATATTTTTGCGAATCTTTTCTACTACTCCAACCCTGACATAATGGACAGTTGCTAAGTTGATTATGAAAAATGTAAAAAATCACGGTTTTGTATTTGTAACAGTGTTGTAACTCCATCACTAATGCGTTATTTGAACGATAACAGCCGATTAGCGCAATCCCGCGAAGGGGCGGGACTGCGCCAATCTTGATGTTATAACCAATGCTACTGTATCGCTTCGATTGAAGTTCACTGGAAGTAAAATCAAATAAAAGTTTTTTGCCCACGCTCATTTAGTAAGATAATCTTTGATTAATAAAGACATAACATCAACACTTTCAGGAGCAATTCTACAATACATCTTATCGTATTGAATACCTCTGATTATGTTCGGGTTTCCTAAATTGAAAATCCTTCTCATGTTATCCTTTTGCTTTGCTGATTTCAGATGTATTGAATGTGCCGCCAATACTGCTTCTTGGTCGCGCTCCTCTAATTCGTTCCATGAATTAGTTGTTTCAAGTGGGTTTTTAATTTCTGTTTCCATGATTATTTTGGTATAATGTTTTCGATAAAGTCAAGCACATCTCTCATGCAGGTATTATTGAATACGCAATCTTCCTTCGAGGAAAACACATATTCTTTCCACGGTTTATAGAATGAGAGTATTCCGATTTGTCCCTTGCTTCGGTTGTTGTAAATTCGGTAAACGGGATGCTTCTCAAACACCTCTCCGTCCCTTTGTTCGATTGTGATAAACTTGTATTTTTTCATTGATATAAGATTTTAAAGCCCTCCCTAAAAAAACTTTTATTTGATTTTACCTTTCTTCGTAGTAACAATTTCGCTTCGTATCGGGGGCGGTCTTCTTTAATCCCCCGAACGTTAGTGTTCATAGGTTATCAAGAATGATGTTGCCGTTTTTAGCATCAACTCCTGTTCGGCAAGTCCACGCCAATCTGTTGTTTCAACTTTCACTACACTTCCAACTCTACTGTATTCTTTTTCAAGTTGTAGTTTCAGTAATCGGCAGTCCTTCAAATTAGTTTGTCGTTGCTGTATGGCTTGCATCCTTCTTTCAACGCTCCATTCTTTATCAAATGTTATTCTTATCTCTGACATCGTTTTTAGTTTTATGTTGTGAGCATCCCACGCTCAAAAGGGATATTTTACTTCTCAAACCCGAATAACGTTATCTCTCCTCAAAACGGCAAATCATCCTTCTCCTTAATCTCAAGCTGAAGTGTTCCTCTCTGCGATGATAACGGCAGCGTATTATCCTCCATCACATTCTTGCTGATATACTCCTGCTCAGCGTCAATCTCTGTATGCTTTATTTCATCCTCAGTGAGGAATTTATTCTTGTGGAAGACATAAGGCCGCCCGTTATCATAAACGTCCACACGCTTCGATTCTGCATTGTCCTTGTCATTCCTGTTCACCTCCCAGCGCGGGTAACTATGCCGGTGGCTCTTATACATTTTTACCGCCTGCAGCATGGCAAGCTCTGCATTCTCATATTTAACCCTCGCATGCTCTCCCGCTGCTTCAATGGTGGCGAATTTCTGTCCGTCATATTCATATTGATGATACAAGTCCACTTTCATCCGGTCCTTCAGAACCGTCTCTAAATAATTCGCTTCATATTTTCGGTTGAAACAGTCCTCATGGAGCGCCTTCCGCGTCATCATCAGCTCGTCCATGCCGAAGTCCAGGAACTTATCCCGCACGAACTGACGCAAATCTTTTTCAATGGTAGGCATGCTGTAAGCAATAACTTTCCGGAGTGCATCCGTCCGTATCAGTGCCGGGTCGAACCAATGCCGGTGCAGCCGCTCTGTCGTCAGCTTGCGCCTGTTCAGGAAAGAAAGAAACGCTGGAATTTCTTCTATCATGTCCGTAATCAAATCCACATTCAAATCCTTCACCGTGGGAATTTTACGAACCCAATACCGCACATCATCATCCGATGCATATATAAAATTATCCTCGTTGTTTGTGAGGAAAAGAAATTTCCCGAAGAAGTCAATTTCAATATGGTCCTTGCCCTTTGCGTTCATCATAATCTTGTCGGCCGTGCTCAGCGATTTCACTTTTTCCACCACTATCTGCTTGTCAATCTTTGCCTCATCGCAGATGATTAAAAGTTTACTCGCCCAGCTCGCGTTGAAGTTATCGCTCAGCTCAGCATTGCCCACGATGGCAACGTTCGCAGTGAAAATCAACTTAAATAATTTTGCAAGCGTGGTTTTTCCCGTGTTGTTTTCGCGCGACACTAAACAAAGAATCGGAAGAATCTGTGTCGGCTTCTGGTAAAGAAGCTGAATGAAATCCAACCCTAAATCAACCTCGCTGATTTTCCGTTTCTCCCTTGTCTTCGGATGCGTCCAGTCAATTTCTCCGCTGCCGAAAATGTGCGTCAGGAAAGAAATGATGTTGCTGCAGTCCTGCTCCGTGCATTCTTCCTCTGCCGGCTCGTGTTCAAAGGGAGCATAGATGTTGAAGTTATTATAAATCACCTGCTGATAATTTATATGGTCCGGCACATTGCAGAATGCCTCATAACGCGGAATGTGCTTGATGAGTTCGTAGCCGTAATCATCCGTAATCGTGCGTTTCATTCTCCGGTGAAATATCCGCTCCAACTCTCCGTACTTATTCGGAATCTCAATGAACTTGTGATACTGGTCGCCCACGCGGAAATAATTTTTCGCTTCGCCCGGAACAATAATTTTGCATTCGCTTTTTTCATCATCCCATTTGTAGCGCGTGCCGTTCCAGATAAATTCTTTCTCCTTTATCTCCGGGCGCTTCTGAACGTGGTACAAATAAAAATCATCCTTGTTATCGAGATGAAAATACCGCAGCAGCTTCCCTGTCGTGAATGTGATATCCATCTTCACAGCATACAACCCGGGCCGGCTGAACGAAAGTAAATCTTCTGCTACATCACCTTCCTTTCCGTTCATCGCCACCAGCATGTCATCGAGTCCCTTCGGTTTATCCGGAAGCGCCTCGCTGTTCATGTGAGCAAACCATTTCTGTATATCAATATTGTCGCTCAGCAGGTTCACGAATGTCTGTGCGCTCATAAAAAATCCTTTCGGCCGCTTGTACAAATCCATCCCGTCTTTAATTTCTTTCGGAGTGATGTCGAGCGCATCACCGTCAGTCAGCCACACCGCACGTTCAACGGTACAGGTCTTCAGGAGCTGCAGGCAGTCACCAGGCAGCGCACCGGTTTCTTTATCCTTCAGGTGAGTGATGCTGCTCACACCAATGCAGGGAATGCCATGCATGCATGCCTTCCATGCTTTGAAATATCCTTCCGTAAAATAAATGGTCGGGATGTGTTCCTTCTTCTCAAACTTTTCTAAAAGCATCGGAGGAAAAAACGGATGCGTGTTTTGTCCTTTTGGTATCAGGTATTTAATCGTGTCGCCATTTGGTTTCACAATCGGGTCCTTCAGCCGGATGATGGAATAATCCTTATTCTTCCACCGCCCTTCTTCCCTGGCATATTTAATCGCGCCACGCGCCAGCGTGTAAACAAAAATCTCAATCCCTTTTTCCACCTCCCGGAACACCGGCACCGGCTTCAGTACGTTTCCGTTCTTCTCCTGGTCATGATAATAGATATCAACCCGGTTCAGCTTCTCCGTAACACCAAGCAGCTTCATCCGCTCAGCGAAATAGCTTGCTTTTTTCTCCTCGATAACTTTCTTCTCCATAAATTATTTCATAAAAGTTAAAGCAGATGTTCGTATTTTCCAGATACACCCTGTGTCAGCAGGACCGTACACGTTCAGCTTATCCTCGCGGGTAAAGCCATCTGCTTTAATTGCCATTGGATGTTGGCATAATATTTTTTTCTCTCAATTCAAACCTGATGTCACTCATCTCGCGCTGCATACTTATGAATTCTTCAATCGTCATGTCATAAACACCGCGCAGCGCAGCGCGGTGCAGCTCAATTAAATTTTGCAGTTTGCTTCTGGTAAACATCTCCTTCGCTTTCTCTAAGTTGCTTTCAATTATTCCTTTTTCTTGTTCCACCAGTTGTCAGGATTAAGTTATTGCAGGCTCTCGTCCGGTCCGCTTGGGTTTATCGGAGTGTGGGAGAGTTGAGAGTTACTTTTATTCCGTTTTTGTTCCGCAGAATGGACAGTAGGAATGTCGCAACTGAATTTCTTTTTCCTTTGTTTGACCCTCGAGGAGTTAAAATATTATGCGTGATGGCATAACTTCAGTCACTGCAACCTCTGCATAATTAATTGGCGGGTATCTTCTATGCAGGTTCAGCATCACTTTTCGGAAACGATTAAATGTCCGGTGATTAATCAATGTAAAATCCTGAAGCGAATTATTTCTGTCAAGCTTCCGCTTTAGAAAAGCATCTCTGCTTCGGCTGCTATCACCCATGCAATCATCCCTTCCGAACTCATGTCTTATAGTGCAGCAATGAAATCGCTTCGGATGTTTTCCGATATGAATGTGAATTGTTTCGAGATGGTCATAGTGACAAATCTTCTCTCCGCTTTTGTCGGTGACCTTATCATCTTCACCCCAGGCCTCGAGCGCTGCATTGAACCATCTGTTGCAGCTATTGTTTCTGTAAAAGAAAAATACTTCCATGATTTTATATTTTAGAATGTTCCCGGGCCAGCCGGTCAAAATGTTTGTTGAGAATTTTTTTAATTTCTTTTTTGCATCGGCTCAGTTCATCAACCTCAGCGCCCATGCCTCCGCCCAGATTCTCACAGATGTTGAACACAGCGACATCAATCCCGCGCATTGCTGCAAGAAGATTTTCTTCAATAACTTCCTTGATTGCATTCTTCATCCCGCTTTCAATCTCATCGTGATAATGTTCTTTTGTTTTGCTCATGATTTTATTGCTTTAAGAATTATTTCTACAATTTGCGCATTGCCCTTATTGCATGCTCTAATTATATCGAGCGCTCGTCTGAGTGCCGTATCAAATTCGCTCTTAGTAATTGCCGGAGCAAATTCGCTCTTAGTAATTGCCGGAGCATCTTCGCGACTAATCGTTTTCGAATTTCTTGTCATGCTTATAGAAACGTCATAACCCATTCCAAAAAATTCTACTTCTATAATGCTCCCGGAGGGATTGATTTTCCAATACAATCTTTGACCGGAACTGTGACGATAAATTGGTCTTGCTTTCATGATTTTATTTTTTAGTGGTTATATTGTTAAGGTCCTTCTGAATTTTTTTTATCAGCACGTTCATCTCATCAGCAATTTTCTTGTCACGCCACCATCGCGCAAACCATCCAATGTTGAAACCTATCGTGATGCCAATCGTGATGCCAATCGTGAACATGATTTTACTTTTTAGTGGTTAGAGTTTTATATTTCCATATTCCTTTTCGATGAGGTTGACGATGTGCATCACCAGGTTGATGAGCGACAGAACAAAAAGAAAAAACATCATCCACGCATACCAGTGATGTCGCGCACCCCAGTCATATTTATCATCGAACATATCATTATACCTCCCGGGCACGTAAGGCACATCACCAAAGAAACTTCTCAATTGGTCGGGTAGATATGTTGCAGCCATGGCAACAGAAAAAAGAAAAATGATTCGTAACGCAATGCCGAGGTAAACCTTTGTTTTCATATTGTTATTTTTTAATTATTAAGATTGTCTCCAGAAAATTATCTGTCCCTTAAACGGCAGCCCGTGTGTTTTCCGAAACCACCGCAGCATCATATCCAAACTTTCAAAGCCATCGTTATGAGCCAGCCGGTGCGCTTCTATTCCGGGCACGGCTCTGTTGTAAAGCATGAGACAGGTATTATGAATGGTTACCGGAACCGTCTCGATGCAAACACCCTCTCCCAGCTTCACGCAACTCTTTGTTCGCATCCCGGTGTAGAGAAAAAGTTTATCGCCAATTTTTATCGGGCGCTTCCGCCTCTTGCGAATCGTTTGCCGCTTCGTGCCATTCTGCACCTGCAGCGCAAACCGTTCTTGAAAGTTTAGTGCCGGCATTATCTATATTTTTTTGGATCAACAGAGAACGCGCCAGGAGAACAGCGTTGCACAGCACCGAAATGTGTTTTCAGAAATGAAAGAAGTATCTCTTCCGATTTCGTTTCACAATTCATTTCCACAAACAGATGCCCGGCATTAAAATGTCTTTTGCTCACAGTTCTCACCAGCGCTTTAATGTTATTCTCTTTCAGAACTTTTTTAAAATTGTTTGCTGTCATCGTTTAATAATTTTCATCATCAAATCAATCTTCCCTTCCATCTCAGCCGCTTTCACCGCCACCGGCAGAAACCGCTCCACCTGCTGCAACCTCACCGCAGCCCGCGCATTGCTGCGGATGATTTCATTCTTCAGGTGTACTTTTCTTTTGTAGCCGCTCATGCTTCCAAACTTTGAACTTCAAACTTTGAACTTGTTTCCGGAAACTCATTCCACTCTCTGCCATCGAGCAGCCGCCCGGCTTTCTTTTTGCCCGGACGAACAAAATCAACTCCGCCAAATTCTATTTCCGTCAGGCAACACCCAGCAGCAACATCCCCTGCTGCACAATCGAAATCAACTTGGTTCTTTTTAAACTCCAAGCCAACCCACTCACCCCACTGCTTAAAAAAGAAAGGCACTCCCGCAGCTTTGCACTGGTCTCGCAAGCCACGCGCCCAATCCGGATGCATAGGTCGTGCATGATGTCCGCTCTCACCTCCGGCAATAACCCAGTGTAATGTTCTCAGCATTGTGAAATATTTTCTAATATTAATTTCTCCAAACAACGGCTCACAACTTAAAAACCTGACGGCTGCCGGCACTTGCAACAACAATGGAATTCTTTCATCCGCTGCCTTCTGATTCTCGCAACTCACACCAAGCCATACGTTTTCGGCAGGCGGCAGAGCATGCTTGCTAAACCAATTCCAGAATTCCAACATTCTTTCCGGGCGCTTAGTTAAAACCTGAAATGTATGCTGAGGACAATCTTCCATCATTCTAAAAACACGAGCAATAAACGTAAAAGAAATATTCTCATGAAACAGATCACTCATCGAGTTCACGAAAAACTTTGTCGGCTTTTTAAAGTGAAGCGGGTTCTCCAAACTCGCTTCATCAGCAAAAGCGCCATCAAGAAACGGGCGCTTATATTTTTTCGGATGCATCGCCATCATGCGCCTGTGCTGCACTTCAGCATAACAATTTTTGCAACCCTCAGAAACCTTGTTGCATCCCGTGGTTGGATTCCACGTTTCATCTGTCCATTCTATTTTACTCATGCGTTTGATTTTTGCAATTGCTTTGTTAAGTGAAGTGGTTCGAATAACTGCGACTCAGATTTAATCATTCCCGCCTCGCGTATATAATCCACTTCAATCTTTGCGCTGTTCACAATCACCTGCGCAACTCTCCCTATCGCTTCCGCCTTTTTAATTTCTCTCTCAATATCTTCCGGCTTTTTTGCATCCTTGATGTTTTCAATTGCCTCGAAGAGATGATCGCGCAGGTCATTAATTTTGTTTCGTGCCATTTTTTGCTTTTATTATTATTCGGTTTAGAAGAATTTGCTTTCGCTTCACATCGAGAATCTCAGGATATTTTCTCAGTTCTTTTTGCAATTCCGGATCTCTCCATGCGATATATAATGCCATCAATCCGTCATGCAATGAAGTGGAAGAAGAATTTTTTTCAATCGTCCGGGAGCGGCCGCCCGGGGAGCTGTGCCTGCATGCTATAACATGAATTTGTTTTTGCGAACGGTGTATACCGAGAAGCTGTCTTTTTTTACTGACGTGCTTCTTTGTCCATTTTTTTTCTCTCGGAAATAACTTTTGCAGCGCTTCTGCAATTTCCACGTCACCGGTTGTTTTATAATTCTTGCGCAGAAATTTTATTTGTTCCTCCGTCCAGTATTGCAAATCAATATGCTTGAGTCCTAACTCCGCGCATTTCATTCTGACAATAGTTAATTTCAATTTCAATCCCTCGGCAAGTTGAGCGTTTGTCATGGCGAAAAAATTTTCTTTCAGGAATTTTATTTTTGCGTCTGTCCATTCAATCCGGTTCCCCCCTCTTCCCGCCCCGGGATGTTTCTCAATTCCCTTTCGGTTTGCGAAAACATAAACCGAAAGCATCGAGCGCCTGAGCTTTGCTGCAATCTCCGAGCAATCCATCAGCGCATAATTCTCCCTGATAAATTTTTCCGCCTTCACAGAATAATTTTTGCCTTTCATCTTTTATTGGTTAAAAAACCCCGTCTTTCCGGCAATGCTAATCGCGCTTCTTCCTTATGTCCCGCTACCAGCGCCTTCTTCTGCAGGCGCAACTGCTGCCTCTTCTCCTGTTGTTTCTTCCGCGGCTGCCGGCTGCTCTTCTCCTTCGTCATCTGCGCTCACCATCAGCTTCACCGCTGCCAGGTCGTTGTAAAGATTTTCAATGTTTTCTTTCTCAGTGTTCTTCTTAAGAAAGTCCAGCACATGGCTGATGCTGTGTTGCACTTCCTCCGGTGTGGAAGCATAAACGTTTTCCGGGTCATAATTAAATTTCATGTTCATTTTGATTTAAACTGAGAGCGGCATTGCTCTCATTGAGCGCGAACAGGGAGTCGAACCCCTTCTCTGATGTGGTAGTGCGGACATGAAGTTCACACATCATCAGCGCATTCCGGCAATGCTAATCGCGCTTTGTTTTTTGTAGCGGGGACAGGATTCGAACCTGTAATCTAAGGGTCACAAACCCCGTATGTTTGCCAATTACACCACCCCGCAATTTATTTCTCAGTATCTCTGTAATATTTTTTAGCTTCGGGAAATTGATGGAATGCTCCGTTGATTTTATCCCACCAGCAACGCAATTCAGTTTTCCCACTTTCATTTTCAAAATATATTCCATAGTTAGGAAACAACCTGTGTGCTTCTTCTTTTGTAATTTCTATTAATGCCATCGCTCATTCACTTTTTCTTTTGTTGCGGGGGCAGGACTCGAACCTGCGACCTGTTGGGTATGAGCCAACCGAACTACCATCTGTTCCACCCCGCGATTTATTCAATTTCTGTTTTTTTCTTTGTGTCATCATTCATAAATAATTTGTCGCTCTGCGAATCATACCACAATCCCGAATTGCTGATGGTGCGCGAAACATTTTTATATTTCTTTTTATAATCAAGCATCACCTGAAGGCATGCCGAATGGCTGACGGCAAGAATGATGATGATGCCCAAAAGCATATCGGAGTTCATTTTCCGTTTTTGCTGAACGATGAAACAATCTTCACCGATGTGAGAATATTAAACTTGCCCAGGTTGCTGAAGGCCGTGATTGGCAGGTTCTGAACTTCCTGTAAATCCTCCTCCCAGATTTTGTAGGGCAGCCATTCTGTTTCCCCGTTCAGATATTCCTGCTGCGCTGTGCGGTAGGCGTTTTCATCTTGCGCGCTTTTGAATATAAAGTTTTTCTTGTCCTCCGTCAGCACAAAAACTTCTATGCCGTTTTTCAATTCTGTTTTCACATGCTGTCTCTGCAACGGCAACAGGTGATTCTTATAGCCGGTCTGTATGCTCACTAAAAAAGCGTAATTGCGCGACAGCGGATAACTCACTTTGCTCGGCATCATCAGCGCGCCTTGCTGCTGCATGAAATAAATTTCTTCGAGAACTGCTTTCAGCTCATTCAGCAATAGCCCGATGGGCATCATGTTGGCTGCTTCGTCTTTAACGGTGTGCATGGTTGTGGTTGGGTTTTGCTCGTTGATTATTACTCATTGTTGCTTTCCTCAAAATGAGAAGTGTGTCGTTGCATGTCCCTGCGTGATCTGATTTTGTCCCGTCAAGTTTTTCATAAAGGGAAATCCAGCGGTCTTCTTCTTTTGTTGTTGTCTTTCGGCAGCCGCATTGCGAACAGGTGTTCGTTCCTTTAAAACTATGTCGCGGAAAAACCATTAGCTGAAGAATGTTATTTCTGATTCAACATCCATATTGAGTTTCCTGGCGATGTCAACCAACGTCCTGGCAGCGCTCTGGTCATCCCATCCTTTAATGGTGATGACTCTGGTGCAGTCAGCCATTGCCTGTGTGCATTTCCTGAGGAAATGATTCTCGCTCACAGCATCCTCCGGAAGATTCGGAAACACCTGGTACGGATGAACACCCTCAAAGCCGTTCACTTCGAGCTTCGCGGTGAGAGAGCTGTAAACGTCCTTGTTATTCTGGTAGCCGGTCACGGCTCCGCAGAGGAATATTTTTTCTTTCATGCGGCCTCCTTTCCGTTTTGAGCTTCGAGTCCCGCCTTGGCAACTTCAACCTCATCCACTGTGGTATTGTCAGTTGCGAAAGAGTACTCTGTAATCAGGTGCTCAAACCATTCAATAATAGAACGGGAGTTATCATCCTCAGCCAGAAGGCGGGATAACGCTATCAGGTGCTTCATGTAAGCCGTCTTTGGATTCCTGAGTATTGCTGTCCGCATCTTCGGTGACTCTTCGAAATAAGCGGAGAGATTGATATAATGCTTATAGCTCAGGGAGACCATCAGCAGGTCATCTAAATTTTTTACTAAGGTTTCGCTCATCGTTTGTTTTTATTATTAATTTATCGGACAAATAAACAGAAGATAACGGTAACTAACGGAAGATAGCTAACATTTTACTAACATAATTTTGTTAATACTTACATTTGCTTTCGTTTACTGTAAAAAACTGAAATTGAATGACTAAGAATAGCGGGAGTAAAAATTCAATTCACATGGGGCAGTTGCTTCGTGAGCTTGCCGATTGGCATGGAGGAACCTATCTGAACTTCGCAACCAGCATAATCAAGCGGAGCGAGAAAACACTTCACACTTATTTTAAGGAGGAGCGGCTTCCGTCTAAAACGATTGCACGAATTTGCGATGCCGTAGGCGTTCCGAAAGCATACTTCGAAGGAAAGTTCAAGCTGCCGGAAAAGAACGTGCTCAAAGAACCGGAAGCGGTTTATCAGTCACGCTACTCAGCGTTGGAGAAAGAGAGAGATGAATTGAGAGAAGAGAACCGCAAGCTCCTGGGCGAAATCAAAACCGCACACGTAAAATACATTGCTCTTCTTGAAGAAAAAAAAGAAGCTATGTAGT
>DATDOJ010000336.1:0-4932 GCA_035293345.1 Bacteroidia bacterium | reverse complement strand
GAAACCAAAATGAGCCGCGACCGCGACCTCATCATCGGCTGGCTTGGTCTCAAGGGCGATGCCCCCGAAACCGATGCCGCGCCACCAGCGGAAGTAAATCAGGAGCCCGTTCATGCATAATTAATTTCTTACGCTTTTGATTTTCTGAACAAAATTTTCATACTTTTACCTTCGCTTTTCAATCATCATTCAACAATTTAAAAAAATGTTTTCCATCGCACATGGTTTTTTGAGGGAGCCGAAAAAATGCTCCGCTGCTTGCACTGTGTGATTGATGGATTCGGAATACCTGTGTCCGCATAGAAAAGAGAAACACTTCCCGCCCGGGAAGCGGGGGTGTTGTTTCTCTTTTTTTCGAGGCGTTCTTTGAGGTGACAGGCGGATGTTTTCGATTAAACAGATAGTCCTTTTGACCCAAAGGCAGACAGATTGGTTTCAATATGCCCGCCTTAGGACACAAAGGAGTGCATATTGGTTTCAATATGCCCGCCTTAGGATACAAAGGAGTGCAAATCGGTTTCAATATGCCCGCCTTTGGATACAAAGGAGCGCAGATTGGTTTCAATATGCCCGCCTTTGGATACAAAGGAGTGCAGATTGGTTTCAATATGCCCGCCTTAGGACACAAAGGAGTGCAAATCGGTTTCAATAAGCCCGCCTTTGGATACAAAGGAGTGCAAATTGGTTTCAATACGTCTGCCTTTTAATCTATAAACCTTTAAAATAAATCAATATCACATTAATATTCATAAAAAACAAACAACATGACTACAATTCAAAGACAATTACCCTTCTCGAAAGAAGGTCGGGTGATAACGCTCAACAAGGGCGTCACCAAATTAGCAACAATTCCACCACTAACGGTTATTCTTAACCCGGCAACCAAAACACGGCTGCTTGCCATAAACATCCTCTACGGAAATGGCGATATTGCCCTTTCCGTTGCCATTGCCGCAAGCACTGCGGGCACGGCTGTGAAAAATGCAGTGCAGAAACTTGCGCGCATGTGGGTGTCGCACTATTACCAGGCGCTGAACAACGGTATTGAGCGCGAAGAAATTCCGGCAAGCCACCGTGCATTTTACGGGCTTGATGTGAACTCCAACGCTGTGCCCGACATGAACAGCGAAGACAAGCTGCTGTTTTGGGGAAACAAAGTTGCCGTTGGCGAAGCAGCGCGCATTGCCGCAGGCGGACCGCCCATCACGTTTCCGGATGCGGCTGTCGTCACGCTGAAAGTCACTGACTATAACGCGCGGCTGACTGCGCAAACCATTCTGACCGATGCCACCGATGCAGCGCAGGAAGCCCTCGATTTGCTGAACCCCGAAGCGGATGCAGTCATTAAAAAATATCTTGATGAAGTGGATGTGTATTACAGCGAAGAAAATCCCGAGAGCAGGCGCGGCAACACCGTGGAGTGGGGCGCAAAATATCTTACCCTGGGCGAGCCCACAGCTATAACTTTCAAAGCCGTTGACTCGGTGAGCGGTGCGCCCATTCAGGATACGGAGTTTAAATTTGTGGCTACCGGAAAAATCCACAAAGCCGATGACGTGGACAGCATCACCGCTGAAACACGTTTAGTGGGCGACACGCCCGTGAGCGCTTCGCATCCCGACTACACCCCGGCACAGCAAACGATTACCGTTGTAGAAGGGGTGGCGATGGATGTTACGTTTACGCTGGTGCATGTGTAACAAAACTTAATCCTAATCTTAATCTTAATCTTAATCCAATAATTGTCAGACAAGGATTAGGATTAAGATTAGGATTAGGTTGTTTATATTTGTGTGATGAAAAAGTTGGTGTGGGTTTTAGTTTTTGCTGCATGTGTTGATGTGCAGGGGCAGAGTTCGGGATGTTATCAGATTGATACAATTCCTTTTGCTCCTGATTCATTTAATGTTGGTGTGCCTTTAATTATTGGGGGTGATGCGTATTCTCCAATTATCCCTATCGGATTTAATTTTTGTTTATACGATAGTGTCTATTCTCAGCTCGTGATTTCTTCAAATGATTATTTATGTTTTACAATTCAATATGCCAACGGATTTTCTCCCTGGGCTATTCCTTCTTCAATAGATTTATTATTTGATGCAGTGCTTGGTCCGTGGCAGGACCTAACCCCGGGATTGAACAATCTTTATTATTTTACTTCAGGCACCGCCCCTTTCAGAAAGTTTGTTGTTTCTTATTATGATGTCCCTTTATTTGGCTGTCCAACTACTCATGTCACTAATCAAATCATATTGTATGAAACAACTAATATTATTGAAATACATACTCAGAGCAGACCATATATCAGCTTCTCATCGCAATGCAACAGCCACTTATATGGCTTAGGAAATAGGTCAGGTACTGATGATTTATTTTATGAAAACTTTCCAATAACAAATAAGAGTTTTCGTTTTATACCGCTGTGCGCCTCTTGTGTAACCAGTGTTAATGAGATATATCAAAATCAAATCATAAATCTTTTCCCCAACCCCGCCACAAATGAAATAAAAGTTCAAAGTTTAAAGTTCAAAGTTGAAGCGGTAGAAATTTATGATGTGGTGGGAGGGAAAGTGTATTCGTTAGTTGATAGTCGCCTGTTGTCAGTTGCACAACAACTATCCACTAACCACTATCAACTGACACTTAATATTTCCAATCTCCCCAGCGGAATGTATTTCGTCCGCATAAGAACGGAGAACGGAAGTGTTACTAAGAAATTAATTAAACAATAAATTTTAAATCATAACACCATGAAAACAAAAACTACTCTTCTTCTTTCAGTGGCTCTGTCTATGTTCCTGAATGTTCAGGCACAGATTTACATGTTTCAGAAAACCTATGGCGGCACCGGAACGGAATATTGCTATTCCACCCAACCCACTTCCGATGGCGGCTACATCATGGCAGGCGAAACCGACAGCTACGGAGCGGGCAGCTTTGACGGCTACCTCATCAAAACCGATTCAACAGGCGTCATCACCTGGTCAAAAACCTATGGCGGCTTGGGATGGGACTGGCTCAACAACGTTCAGCAAACTTCCGATGGCGGATACATTGTTACAGGCGGCACCGAAAGTTCCGGCAACGGGCAGGGCGACATCTGGATTATTAAAACCGATGCCAGCGGAACTATTCAGTGGCAGAAAACCGTTGGCGGTGCCGATTACGACAACGGCTACGATGTCCGCCAAACCAGCGATAGCGGATTCATCGTTTGCGGACACCAGTATGGCGATGCCGTGTCAACCGACAATGCATGCCTCATTAAAACCAGTGCATCAGGAACAGTGCAGTGGATAAAAACATACACAGCCGGTTACGATGAATATGCCTACACCGTTGAACAAACCGCTGACGGAGGATACATCATTGGCGGAGAATCGTATCAAAATCCGGGCGATGTTGCGCTCATCATAAAAACCGATGCCACAGGAACTGTGCAGTGGGCGAAAACCTATGGCGGTGGAAACGATTGCTGGGTTTCGCGCATCATCAAAGATGCCGGTGGAAATTATTTTGTTGCCGGAACAGTTTCGCAGCCAACCTATTTAAACATCTGGCTCGCCCGCCTTGATAACACGGGCACACCGGTTTGGTCAAACGCTTATGCCGGACCGGGCGCGTTGGAAGACAACTGCATCTGGGCAACGCGCACTTCCGATGGCGGATTCGCACTGTGCGGTGCCACAGAAAGTTTTACTTCGGACTATGAATGCTTTTTGCTCAAGACCGATTCCACCGGAGGACCGGAGTGGACCAAACGATACGGAGGCAATTCCAACGACAATTCAAACCAGGTAATGCAAACGGCAGATGGCGGATATATTATCGGCTCTAACACACTGAGCTTCGGCTCGGGAGCAAGCATATATCTCATCAAAACAGACGGCAGCGGTGGAAGCACGTGCAACGAAAACATTCCGGCATTCCTGATGACCCCTTTAACTACTCAGGTATCAGCAGTAACGATTAATGATTCAACGGTAAACAACAGCAGCACTTCCGCGTTGGCTGCAGCAGTTCAAACCGTCACAGAAAATATTCTTTGCCTCACGGTGGGAACGGAGGAGCTGACAATTGAAAATAATATTTCAATTTATCCGAACCCGGCAAAAGACAAATTTGCAATTGGTAATTGGCAATGGGCAATTCAGAGCATTGAACTGTTTGATGTGACGGGAAGGAAAGTTTATGCACAACCTCAAACTTCAAACCTCAAACTTCAAACCATAGACATCTCTACACTCACCAACGGAATGTACTTCGTCCGCGTCAGAACTGAGACGGGAGAAGTAATAAGAAAATTAGTGAAGGAGTAACTGAGAAAAATTCCTCAGACCGACTGCATGTAGTAAACGTTCATGAACTCTTCGGCTTTCTTAACCATCTCCGCAGAGCCGATGAAAAGCGGTGTGCGTTGATGAAGCGTTGTGGGTGTGATTTCGAGAATTCTGTTTCGTCCGTCAGACGCTTTTCCGCCTGCCTGCTCAATGATATATGCAAGCGGATTACATTCGTAAAGTAAACGCAGTTTTCCTTTCGGTGATTTTGCCGTGGAAGGGTAAATAAAAATTCCACCCTTCAGAAGATTGCGGTGAAAGTCAGCAACGAGCGAGCCGATGTAGCGCGAAGAATATGGGCGCTTGGTTGTATCATCTTCCATCTGGCAATATTTGAGATATTGTTTAACGCCCTCCGGAAAGTGAGCATAGTTGCCTTCGTTGATGGAATAAATCGTTCCGCTCTCAGGACATTTCATGTCGGGATGCGAAAGACAGAATTCACCGATGCTCGGGTCGAGCGTGAAGCCGTTCACCCCTTTTCCAGTGGTGTACACCAGCATCGTTGACGAACCGTAAATCACATAGCCGGCAGCAACCTGTTTATCTCCCTGCAACAAAAAATCTTTTTCTGTGAGCGGATTGTCAGAGC
>DATDOJ010000335.1:0-22103 GCA_035293345.1 Bacteroidia bacterium | reverse complement strand
GGAAATCCTATTTCCTGTTTTGGCGAGTGCGATGGTTCTGCGTTTGCAACAGTAACAGGAGGTTCTCCTCCCTATATTTATGACTGGTCACAGGTTCCGCCTGCAACAACGAATGCAGTTGGTGATACCGTTTCCGGTTTATGCGCAGACACTTTGATTTTATTAGTCACCGATACCAACGGATGTTTCGCGAGAGACACGGTATTTATTACCGAACCGCCAGTGCTGACAGCCACAGACAGCGTTTCTGTTTACGCGGGCGGATGGAATGTGACCTGTAATGGAGCATGTGACGGAACTTCAACAGCAATTCCAAGCGGTGGAGTTCCTCCTTACACATTTGTTTGGTCCACCGGATGCACAACGGCAATGTGCGATTCGCTATGTGCAGGAACCTATACAGTAACAGTTACAGATGCCAACGGATGTGATACGGTTATTACCACTACATTGTTTGAGCCGCCTGCTCTAACACTTTCATTGACGCCTTCCATTTACCCCTGCGGATCAAATGTGAGTTGTATTGGCGCCTGTGACGGAAGCATAAGTACTACTGCAGGAGGCGGAACAGCACCTTATGGTTATGCATGGTCATTTGCACCATGCAGCGGTCCGTCATGCTCCAATCTTTGCGCAGGCACATATACAGTTACCATAACAGATGCCAACGGCTGCACGCTCAGCGCTTCAATTACATTGTCTGAACCACCTGCTTTAGCAATTGACACCATATGGGCAGATACTTGTATTGGCGGCTGGAATATCTGTTGTTTCTATGATACAACCGGCTGCATGTATACAATTGCTTCGGGCGGATGTCCTCCATATTCGTATCTCTGGTCGAATGGTGATACATTGTCTGATGCCTGCAATGTTGTTGCACTCACATACACAATAACTGTCACGGATGTGAACGGTTGCTCAGTAACCGGTTCCATCACGCTTACAGAACCGCAGGAGTTGACGGCTACTATCAGCGCAATATTTTATGACACAACCAATGTAAGCTGCAACGCAGGATGTGACGGAGTAGCAACGGTATTTCCTGTTGGCGGCACTCCGCCTTACTCTTACGTGTGGTCATCGTCACCATTAGATACATTGCAAAGCGACTCCAACCTGTGTGCAGGAACGTATTGTGTAACTGTCACTGATGCCAATGGTTGCGATACGGTTTACTGTATTACCTTAACAGAACCAACAGTGCTTAATGTTACTATTTCAGATTCCAGCATTGCCTGCGACACTGCTTGCACCAATACAATTACTGCAAATCCATCCGGAGGAATAGGTCCATATACATATTTGTGGACCTCAAGCGGACCTCCGGTGCAATGCCCTACATGTCCATCGAACGATAGTGTTTGTGTTGCTACTTACACTGTGCTTATCACTGACGTGAATGGATGTACTGCAACGGCATCAATTACTTTGAATCCTGCTGCAACTTCTCTCACAGTGAATATAACCGGGGCAAATTATAACGGATGGGGCGAACCGTGCAACGGAGATTGCCTTGATTCTTTGTTTGTAACAACAACAGGTGGAACTCCACCTTATGTTTATACCTGGTCGACACCTTGTACTAATGATACATGCTTAAACATCTGCGCAGGAGTTTATACAGTTACCGTCACTGATGCTAATGGCTGTTCAGGCATATCGTCAACAATTGTTATCGAGCCACCACTTCTTACAGTTGTTGCCACAGCTATCCCCGGACCCTGCAATGGCGATTGCCTCGGGCAAGTGTCTGCAGCGCCATCAGGTGGTACTCCTCCAATCCAGTATCTTTGGTCTAACGGATGCACTACTGCAACGTGTGATTCTTTATGTGTGGGGACTTATACGGTGACTGTTACTGATGCCAACGGATGCACTGCAACTGCTTCAGTGACTCTCACTGAGCCGCCATTGCTTGTAATTGATTCAATTTCACTAAGCAATTTCAACGGGTGGAATGTTCGATGCAACGGTGATTGTGATGGCTATGCAACTGTTTATCCTTCCGGTGGAACACCTCCTTATCAGTATGTTTGGTCAACGACCGATACATTACAGACGGACTCAAACTTATGTGCCGGAATTTATTGTGTGACTGTAACGGATGCTAACGGATGCACTGTATCAGCATGCGACACACTTATCGAACCGCCTGTTCTAATGGTAACCGCTGTTATTGTAAACGACAGTTGCTTTGACTTGTGTCATGGAGCAATTGATATTACAGCTTCAGGAGGTACGCCAGGATATTGGTATGACTGGGATGACATTCCCGGCTCTCCGGATATTGAGGATAGAACCTTCCTGTGCGATGGGACTTACATCGTTACAGTAACGGATACTAACGGATGTACTGTTACGGATACATTCACTGTTACGGAACCACTATTGCTAACCATTGCAGGAACTGTAATAAATGACAGTTGCTTCCAGGAGTGCCAGGGTGAAATAAATATTACGGTGGGTGGAGGTACACTGCCATATACATATAACTGGTCGGACATTCCCGGCAACCCGCCACCAGGTCCTTCCGAACCGCAAAACAGAGACACGCTATGTGCCGGAACTTATACAGTGACTGTTACCGATTCTCTGGGTTGCACAGCGACAATGAGTTTTACGATTTCAGAACCGCCACAACTCACAGTAACAGATACAGTATCATTATTGAATCCACCGTACAACACAAGTTGCCCGGATGCCTGCGATGCATGGGCGCAGATATTTGCTTCTGGCGGAACTCCGCCTTATACGTACCTGTGGTCAACAGTTCCTCCGTTGACTACGGACTCAATTGATTCGCTGTGCGGAAGTTTCCTTGGCATTACTTATTTCTACACTGTGACAGATGCAAACGGATGTTCAGTAACAGATTCAATTCTTGTTGTTGACCCTTATCAACCTATTTCTATCATCTCGACTAATGACACGAACATCTGCGGCAACTCGATACTCCTGATTGCGAACACTCCTCTCCCGATTTACACCGGGCACTGGGAAATTATTTCCGGATGTGGTGTGTTCACGCCTGATTCCTTAAGCCCGGTTGTGCAGGTTAACAGTTTATGCTGGGGCTCGAACTGCTTTGTCTGGGTGGTTGGTGATACTGACTGCACAGCTTATGATACAGTTTGCATACGGGCAACAGCGCCTGTGTATGCAAATGCCGGAACCTATGGCTTTATATGCGAAGAAGACGAACCGATTAATCTTCATGCCGACACCGCCTATGTCGGTGTGGGAACATGGTCGGCAGTGGGTGCTGATTCGCTGCATCCTTCTCCGGTTGTTTTCGGAAACGTCAACGACCCGAACACCTTTGCCTACAACTTCGGTTGGGGAACGAACACCATTGTCTGGACAGTGGTTGATGGACCTTGCCGCGATGCGGACACAGTCCTTATCACCAAACTGATTCCGGAAGTTTGTAAGGATTCCTGTCTTGAGATGCCCACAGCATTCTCTCCCAACGGAGACGGGTATAACGACCACTTCGTAATTCATTGCATTGAATATTCTTTCAACCGCGACAACAAGCTGATAATATTTAACCGATGGGGCAACGAGGTTTACAGCAAAGACGATTACCTCAATGAATGGTACGGGCAAAACAACGATGGCGGTTTGCTGCCTGACGGAACTTATTTTGCGATACTCACCATCACCAATCCGGGAATCAATCAAGGCAAGGTTCTGAAAGGTTACGTTGATTTGAGAAGATAATCAGGAACAAAGCGAAACAAATTTGCGTAACAGACGGAAAATTATTCAGACGAAAAATGATGACGACATTCAACACTTACGGAAAAAAGAGTTTTGCGCTTTTGGTTATTGGCTTTATCTTTTGCTTATCCGCCACTGCGCAGCAGGAAATTATGCTGAGCCAGTATATGTTCAACCAGATGGTGATTAACCCGGGCTATGCGGGCAGTAAAAACTTTATTTCCGCTGATGCGCTTTACCGAAGGCAATGGGTTGATTTCCCCGGCTCGCCAACAACGCAGACGGTTTCCATTCATACACCGATAGGATTGACGAATATGGGTGGCGGACTTTCTGTTGCTCACGATAACATTGGCGTTACAGACCGCACGGACATCTACCTCAATTATGCCTATCATCTCAAGCTGAATGGAAATTTGAAACTTGGTCTTGGTCTGCGCGGAGGCGTTTCATTATTTTCTGCCCGGTTGCAGGATTTGATTTACTGGGATCAGGATGACAGAGTTTTCCCCCAGCAAACGCAGAACAACACACTGCCCAATTTCGGAACAGGTGCATTCTTATACAACAGGTTGTATTATATCGGCATTACAATTCCGAATCTCCTCAGCTTCGACCCGGATAGACCAATCACTGTCAATTCCAATGCACTGAAAGACATCCCGCACCTGGTGCGCCATTATTATGTTACCGGAGGATATGTTTTTGAAATCAACCGCGACTTTGTTCTCAAGCCGTCAACACTGTTGAAGTACACCTACAACGCACCGGTTGAAGTTGACATTAACGTAAACGCGCTGCTGATGGAAGTTCTGTGGGTAGGCGTTTCCTACCGCACGGGCGATTCATTCATCGGGCTGGTCGGCTTCAACATCACCAAACAATTGCGCCTCGGTTACGCCTATGATTTCACCATGACAGACATTAAAGACCATTCAGACGGCACGCATGAAGTAACTTTGGGCTACGACTTCGGCTACGATATTCAGAAAATGAAAACACCAAGATATTTCTGAGCTTTAGTTAGAACATTATTTATTATGCAAAAAGAAGCATCTAAGGCAAAAGGAACACCTTTTAAGACAAAAGGAACACCTTCTGACGCAAAAGGAACACCTTTTAAGACAAAAGGAACACCTTCTGACACAAAAGGAACACCTTTTAAGGCAAAAGGAACACCTTTTAAGACAAAAGGAACACCTTATGACGCAAAAGGAACACCTTTTAAGACAAAAGGAATACCTTTTACGGCAAAAGGTATCACTTATGAATAAAACCGTCCAAATTGATTAATAAATAAAGTTTGCAATACAATAACTATAAACATAAACAACAGGTTTCTGAGTTTTTTAAAATTTAATACATTATGAAACGATTTTTATTGCGCTCTCTTCCGGCTAAGCTGATTCTTTTTGGCTCGGTCGTCTTATTCCTGTCAGGGTGTGCGGATTATTATTACAGGCAAGGCAATAAGATGTATGACCAGTTGGGATATACCACCGCTATTGACTACTACATGAAATCGCTTGCGAAAAAGGAAACCACCGCAGCGCGCGAAAAACTTGCCGAGTGCTATCTGAAGATGAACAACTACGTGAAGGCGGAGGAACATTTCGCCATCGCACTGAAAGATACCGTTTGCCCGTGCAAAGCAGAAAGCAAATTACACTACGCCCAAATCCTGATGCGAAGCGGAAAGTATGACGAAGCGAAGACCATGTTCGACCTCTACCTCAAAGCAATGCCTAATGATAGCAGTGCAATGATGTTGCGCCAATCGTGCGATATGGTCAGCGAACTGACAGAGGATTCCACACTTTTCATTATTGAAGCGGCTAAATTCAACACAGAGGGTTCAACATTTTCTCCTGCTAAATATGGTGACGGATTAATGATTGCTGCCGAACGCGGTGCCGGGAAAAAGAACCGCATCTACGAATGGACCGGACGTTCCTTCCTCGATGTGATGACAGTGAAGAGCGATGGCAAAGGCGGATGGGAAGCGCCCGTTCCGCTCAGAGGTGATGTGAATGGCGACTATCACGAAGGTCCTTCTGTGATGGCTGCCGGTGACAGCGTGATTTATTTTACACGCAACAATTACGTTAAGAAAAAAGTAGGCAAGAGTGTTACCGATGTGGTCAACCTGAAAATTTACAAAGCATCGAAAAAAGATACGCTCTGGACAAACATCACCTCGCTACCGTTTAACTCGAACGATTATTCCTGCGGACATCCGGCACTGACTGCTGACGGAAACACCATGTACTTTGTATCCGACATGCCCGGTGGAGTGGGAGGAACAGACATCTGGATGGCAACGAAGAGCGGTGATGTATGGGGCACTCCGGTGAATGCCGGCAAGACAATTAATACACCTTACAATGAAATGTTTCCTGTGCTCCAGAAAGATGATGTAATGTTTTTCTCTTCCGAAGGACATCACACGCTTGGCGGATTGGATGTGTTTAAGACAGTTAAAAATAATGGCGAATGGAGCGCACCTGAAAATATGAAGACACCTGTTAACAGTTCTTCCGATGATTTCGGTGTGATGATTAAAGACACAACTATTCTCGAAGGATATGTTTCTTCCAACCGGAACAGCAAAGCATCGGGAATTGACCAGGTGTACACCATCCTGCAGAATCTGCACTTCAGCTTGAAGGGAACAGTGGTTGATGTGGAAAGCCAGGCAGCCATTGAAGCAGCGATGGTTATCCTTATTGACAAAAAGACAAACGCAGCAATTGATTCGATGCCTTCCGGCTCTGACGGAAGCTTCGTATTTGCACTTCAACCCGAAACGGACTACATCATCCAGGCAACGAAGACAGATTATTTCACTGACATGAAAGAGGTTTCAACAATGGAAAAAAAGAAGTCGGAGGATTTCTTTGTGAAACTCGAGCTGAAGACACTGTGGAAACCCATCGTGCTGAGGAATATTTTGTATGACTTCGACAAGTGGAACATCCGGAAAGATGCTGAACCGGAACTCAATAAGCTTGCCAAGATAATGAAAGACAATCCGAAAATTAATGTTGAACTGAGTTCACACTGCGACATCCGAGCCAACTACGATTACAATTTAAAACTCTCTCAGCGCAGGGCGGAAAGTGCGGTGGCTTATATTGTAGCGCATGGTATTCCGGCAACACGAATAACTTCAAGGGGATACGCCTGGACGAAGCCGTTCGTAACAACCAAGGATGACAACCGTGCGTCTGCACCGGCAGGAACAGAACTAACTCCTAAATTTATAAAAGCAATTAAAGATAAGCACGAGCAGGAAGAACTTCACCAGCTCAACCGCAGAACAGAATTCATTGTAACCAAAGTTGACAAGTAAAGCGTAACAGGCATTCGTTAAAATCCTTCCCGTTAATTATCAGGAAGGATTTTTTATTTCCATCTTTCGCAAAACAGGCATGTCTTCAAAAAAAAATCCGCCCCGCCAAAGGCGGGACGGATTTAGAACTTCCGATAAAAATATTTTTATGCTGCGATGCTTACGCTCACTGCATTTAAACCTTTCTTACCCTCGGTCACTTCGAAAGTTACTTCATCGCCATCGCGAATTTCATCTTTCAATCCCGAAGCATGAACAAAAATATCTTGTCCTGTTTCATGATCACAAATAAAACCAAATCCCTTGGAATAATTGTAAAATTTTACTTTACCTTTTTTCATTGTATTTATTATTTATTAAATTATTTATGGTGCAAGATAATCATTATTCTGACACTCGGGTAAATATTTTTTATAAAGTGACAATTTAGTCAGCATTGAAGCTAAAGGGCATGCTGCATCAATGCTTATAATATATGTGCGCAACGATGCTGACAAACTGAACCGTGAAACGGACAGGGTATAAGGATTGATGGATTATGAATTCAAACCCCCGGGTTTTTTGGCAGACCATTTTTTATAATGTCGTGCATTTTAAAATAGAACCTTAACTTTGACTGTTGAAACCAAAAACTTAATTCAACGGTCATGAAAAAATATACTTTGAAAATTCTTGTGCTGATATTATTTCAGCTTTCACCTTCAATTCTTTTTTCACAGACATTTCAATGGGCTGTGAACGGAGGAGGAAACAGCGGTGACTATGGCAACAGTATTGCCGTAGATTCTGCCGGCAATAGTTATGTGACCGGATGGTTTCAGAATAACGCCACGTTCGGTACCTTTACTTTAACGAGCCCGGGCGGGTACGACATCTTTATTGTGAAGTATGACAACAACGGTCAGGCGCTGTGGGCTGTGCGAGCAGGAGGAATAGGAACAGACATCGGCTACGGAATTGATTTGGACGCCAACGGAAATATTTATGTAGCCGGAACATTTTCAGGCAGCGCAGCATTCGGAAGTATTAATGTTACAAGTTTGAATAGCTCTCCCGATATTTTTGTGGCGCGTTACGACACAAGCGGAAATGTACTGTGGGTTCAGCAGGCGGGCTCGACAAGCGATGACCAGGCGCAGGCGATTGCCGTGGATAAAATCAATTCGAAAATTTATGTGACAGGATATTTCAAAGGCACTGCCGCGTTCGGTTCTCTTTCTGTAACGAGTGCCGGGCAAAGCGATGTATTCATTGCGAAGTATGACACGATTGCCGCAGTGAACAGCACTCCCGTGTGGGTGCACAAAGGAGGAGGTACCGGTTATGAAATTGCTTATGGTGCTTGTTCGGATGGAGGAGGCAGTGTTTATGTGACAGGATATTTTGCAGGCGCGGCAATGTTTGACGGAATGCCCGTTACATCATCGGGCAATGATGATGTGTTTGTTGTAAAGTATAATTCACAGGGAATAATCCAGTGGGCGCATCGTGATGGCGGAACATTGCTCGACAGGGGAATCGCAGTTGCATCATCGGGAGCAGGAATTTATTACACCGGCTGGTTCAATGGCACAGCTTCATTCGGAACAACAAATCTGAACAGCACAGGCAACGATGAAATATTTATTGCCAAGCTCGACACTTCCGGAAATCATCAGTGGGCGAAGATGGCAGGTGGTTTAGGTTACGACCAGGGATATGGAATTTGTACTGATGCCTCAGGAAATGTTTATGTCACGGGCGCGTATGACAGCGTTGCAACATTCAACACAACAACTCTTGTAAGTGCGGGAAGCTGGGATGTTTTTGTTGCCAGGTATGATGCTGCCGGAAATTATCAATGGGTGCTCAGTGGAGGCAGTCCCGCTTCAAACACTTTTGAACGCGACATCGGCTACAGCATCAAGCCGGACGGAGCGCAGAATCTTTATGCAGCAGGCGTCATCCGTAACACCGCAACTTTCGGTTCATCGGTTCTGACATCCTTCGGAATCCAGGATGTGTTTGTCACGAAAATTTCTTTGCTGACTTCAATGAATGAATCAGCCGGTGAAGACGACTTAATTATTTTTCCGAATCCGGCAAGGAGTGAGTTCAAAGTTCAAAGTTCAAAGTTTAAAGTTGCTGTGGTTGAAGTTTATGATGTGTTGGGTGAACGGGTAATATACCTCACCCTCAACCCTCGCCTTGCGAGTCCGTCCTCTGGCGTGACCTCTCCTGCAGGAGAGGGGATTCGCGTTGATGTTTCTTCGCTGAGTGAAGGAATTTATTTTGTGCGTGTGACTTCGGAGAAAGAAAGTGTCTCAAAAAAAATTATTGTTGCAAAATAATTTATCGCCATGAAAAAAATATCTGTCCTCTTTACAATATTCCTTACTCTTTACACTGCTTCAAATGCGCAGGTAACTTTCAGAAATACTTATTCCGGAGTAACCATCACTTCTGTCAGCCAGACCTCTGACCATGGTTACATCATTGCCGGATTTTCCACCACGTTCACACTCGGCTCTAAAGACATCGTGCTCATCAAGACCGACAGCACGGGTGCAATCACCTGGTCACAAACTTTCGGCAACAACGTTAATGCAAATGCAGATGACATAGCTGCTAACGCTGTTGAGATTCCGGGCGGAGCCGGCAACTATGTTGCCGGGCAGTTCTGGAACCAGGGAAACAATACTTATGAAGTGTATGTGCTGAAAACAGATACGGGCGGAAACCGCCTCTGGTCAAAGACGATGTACAATGGCGGATACGATAAAGGAATGCATGTAGAGAATGACGGAACGGGCGGCTGTTACATTGTCGGATGGCTCGGCAATTCTTCGAAAGGTTATTTGGGGCGGCTCGATGCAGCAGGAAATCTTTCGTGGCAATTTTCAATCGCTTATTTAACGGGAGCATGGATTCTTCAATCCGGCAGGCGCACTCCTGATGGTGGAATGATTTGCGGTGGCTACGATAATGAGTTGGGAGCGTATGAAATGTTCCTCGTGAAAACCAATTCGGGCGGAGCCATTCAATGGCAAGCCGGATATTCGATGATTGGAACATTTAATTTCTGCTACGATGTTTGCCTCGCTTCCGACAATGGTTATTTAGTCGCAGGCGGCAGCGCAGGAATAAATCTCGTCAAAGTTGACGGCAGCGGAAACGTTCAATGGTCGAATACTTATGGCGCTGGTCCGCGTGCATATTCTGTCAGGCAATGTGCCGATACAGGTTTCGTTGTTCTGGCAAATGACATCAGCAACAACCAGTACCTGATGAAAACCGACAGCAGCGGAAATGTTTTATGGACTACAAAATATACAGGAGCTTATGCCATCAACACGGTTGAACAAACTTCCGATGGCGGTTTTGTACTTGCTATGGGCAGCGATGTAATCAAGACAGATGCCAACGGTGTAACCGGCTGCGGAGAAACGCAGGTCACCCTGGCTGCTTCGAATCTCACACTCAGCACACGCACTCCCGCTGCCTATACCACTGCGTCTTTCACAAACAACACAGCGGCAGACGGCTCCACAAGCCCCGTTGTTCCTGTGAGCTATTGCATCACAACAGGTGTGGAGGACGAATCGGGAATTAATCCCGATGCATCGGGAGAAGAATTAAGAGTTGAAAATGCTGAGGTCTATGATGTGCTCGGACAGAAACGCCTCACCCTAAATCCCTCTCCATTTGGAGAGGGACTTCGCCTTGATGTCTCTTCCTTAAGCGCAGGAATTTATTTTGTGCGACTGATTTCGGAAAAGAAAACGGTGACTAAAAAAATTGTCGTGGTGAAATAACATTCGACCTCATGTTTGTTAAAAGCGAGAAGAACTTTCTCAAAATTATCTGACAGGTTAACTGACATAAGGAGGCATTACTTTAAAAACTTTTGCAATGGGTTTCCATTTGCCGTTTGCAGACAGATTGTTGTTGAAAACATGCCTTCTCAGCAATTCGGCATGAGCCATTCTTTCATCGTAAGAGAACGCTGCACGCTGTTTTGCTTCATGTTCTGCCATATCTTCAAATGAAGAAAAGAAGTGAATGGATTTTTTCTTCCGGCTGTCATAGCCGGGGTGCGGTTCCATCGCTTTCCCGGCTTTGCTTTTTGTTTTATATTTTTTTCTGTTCATTCCGTCTTGTTATGAAAACAAAAGTAAGCGAAACAAATCTACCACTCTTTTTTTTCTTCCACCCCAAACCTTCCGCACTTTTCCCTCCGCTAAAACTTCCTCTTACATTTCGATTTCTTTTCCGGCAATCTCCGGAGGATAAAGCAGGTATTGCTGAATCTTTTCCCTGTTGCCGGCAAATACCACTTGAGAGCAGATGCGGATAATGCGCATGCGCCCGAAAACAATGTTGTAAATTTTTATGCGGTCTGCTGTACTGACGGGGCGATTTGATTTTTCCCCTTCCTGTAAAGTTTTTTTTGTGCTCAGTTCATCGGCAATGGTCAGCAGGTTATCAATCTCGGTCTGCGTGTAACCTTTAGCGAGCAAATCGGCATGGTAAGGCGCTTTGTTGGCCATGCTGTTTGCATGCTCCAGCAAACTTTCCATTATTGCCGGCACGTTGCTTGCTCTTTTTAACCGCGCCTGCCCGAACACACGCTGGCGCGCCTTGTCTTCAGCATAGGCAAGTTTAGCATATCCGAAAAGTGCCTGAAGGGCTTTGCGCGCCTCAACCATAGTCGCCATCACATCGGCAGTAAACACCCTCACATCGCTGGTCTCGGTGTAGTCAAGCCCCACTGCATCGGCTGTTGCAATATCCGCTGCATAGGAAGAAAGATATGCGGCATCGAGCCACGGAAATTTTACAGTGAACAAGGCAAGGTCAGCTTCCAGAATAGAATGCTGAACGCTTGCGCGTGTAAGCATCAGCTCATCTGCCATTCTATAAAGGCGAACTGTTTCTCTTCCCATTTGAAGCAGCTAAGATAAAGATTCTAACTAAACTTCTTTATACTTGTAATTATATTTAATAAAAAAATATAAGATAACATCAGAAGTTAAACTGCATAAAATATAATCATTCCATACTTCAGTAGTTAAAATATTTTTCTGATTGCTATATTTTAAAACTCAGTTGAATTAACTGTTAACTGGAACACTTATGATTCTTTATACTGATTTACGTTCCTCTTAGGCTCGTTTATGTTCTTATAATACTAATTTATGTTCCTCTGATATTTATTAACGTTCTTCTAAGGATAATTAATGTTCTTCTAACGTTTATTTATGTTCCTGTAAGATTAGTTAATGTTCCGCTAATACTAATTTATGTTCCTCTAAGATTAATTAATGTTCCAGCGATAATATTGATTATTTAAATAAATTCGCTTACTTTTGTTTGCAAGGAAGGATATAGATTCCTCGTTTCACCCGGAATGATAGCCAGGAAATTGTCATTCCTCATCCCGATTTATTGCAATGAGGAATCTCAAACCAACGAATAAACCCGTAAACTTATAAACTACAAATCATAGCCCGACTAATACGTTCAACGTCATCACCGGAGAAACTACTAAGATTGTGATGAGGATGGTGAGGGGGTGAAGGAAATGTGGAATTGAGAATTAAAATCCCGCTGCGAGGCGGGATTTTTTTTGTGAGATAGAATGTGTTAATTTTACATCAGTAAAATATAAAAAAGGAGCCAATGAAAACAAAACACAGTTTCCTTATTCTTCTTTCGGGAGTTTTATTTTTCTTGATGCCGTTAAACGGCAGTAGTCAAACTATTCTTTGGGAAAGAACATTTCCGCCTCCCGCAACACCATACTGTCATAGAGATAATTATGGTATGGGCGGTGAAAGCATTGCTTTTGATGTTGACTCAAATGTTGTAATACTTGGTCGTTTTAAAATCGGAGGTGATAGTTGTATCGGTCAAGCAAATAATAGTGTAATACGTTTATTGAAATTAAATCCCAATGGTGATACACTATGGACTAGAATTTTTATGGAGCAATTAATTGTTCAGAATATTGGAGCTGAATTATCTGGTTTTTCGATAAAGAGATCTTCAGATAATAATTTTATAATTGCGGGTTATAGTCAAATTGCTTCAGATACAGCTAAAGCCGTTTTGATTAAAATTGATACATCCGGAAATATTATTTGGAAGAAAAAATATTTTGACAGATATCTAAATTACCTAGAAGATGTGTTTGAAACAGTAAATCATGAACTGATAGCTTGTGGACGGAGTTCTGAAGGTGCTAGCAATAACCAAATGATTTATGTTTTGAAAACTGATTCATCGGGCAATGAATTATGGCATCGAACTTATGGAATGGGGTGGTTTGGCGAAGGGTACTCAATTGTATATAATACCTCTATTGGAAACTATACAGTAATGGGATGTATTATACCCTCAACTCCTAACTGGGGTTGGAGATATAAGTATGTGGCAATAAATATTAATGGAAACGATGGTAGCGAAATCTCCCGTTATTTATATGGAGATACAACAAAGAATAGTAAGTGTTACGGTGGAATTCTCACCAATGATAATGGTTATTTGATGGTTGGCACCGAAAATTACATCGCTATCGGAGCAAAACTACTAGTAGTCAAATCAGATATGTCAGGTAATGTACAATGGTCGTATAGGTTTGGAGTTGGTGATTCCACATCTTGTTATATCTATCCTACGGATGTAATGCAAACAACTGACTCAGGGTATATAGTGACAGGCAATAAAGCGATTATTCATCTTAATCCACCAAGTTCTATTGATACTACAGAATTCTTTTTGATAAAGATTAATAAAAACGGAAATCAAGATTGGGAAAAAGTTTGGAGATTAGATAAAAACTCATACATGAGTAGCATTAAAGAATATTACGACCATGGTTTCATTGTTACAGGATATACTCACAACTCTGCACTTACTACAATGGAATGTTATGTTGCCCGATTTGATTCTTTATCTACAATTTATAATCCTACAAGTTTCGATGAAATAGATTCATTTTTAAGAGTCGAAAATATTTCCCTTTCCCCCAATCCCGCCACAAACGAAATAAGAGTTCAAAGCGCGGACTTCAAAGTTGAGAGTGTTGAGATTTATGATGTGCTTGGAGAAAGATGCCTCACCCCAGCCCTCTCCCAAGGAGAGGGAGTCCGCGTTGATGTTTCTGCGTTAAGTGCAGGAATTTATTTTGTAAAAGTCAAAGGAGAAAAAGAAGAACGGGTTTCGAAGTTTGTGAAGCAATAAGAGGAGATTCCTCGTTCCGTTTCACTCCACCCGGAATGACAAGGGCAAAGAAGTAAAATGTAAAGCCGGATGTATGTCCGGCTTTTTTGTTTCCTCCATCATCATGTTGTCATTCCGAACGCAGTGAGGAATCTCATAGGATTTTTTTTGTGTGGGGAAATGAGTAGTTTTACATCTCAGAATTTTTATACCTGAATAAAATGAAAACAAAACTTTTAATTTTGATTTTCCTGCTCGCGGCAGTGAGAAGTGTTAAAGCGCAAACGATAATTAACATGCCGATATCAGGAACGCAAACAGTCACAACTTGCCACGGAATATTTTATGACTCTGGCGGAGCGGGAGGAAATTATTCAAACAATGAAAACGGTGTACTTACTATTTGCCCGGATACTGCAGGACAGTATGTGTCAGTATCAATAACCTCCTTTGCAACCGAAGCTGCATTTGATGTGCTTTCTGTGTATAACGGAACTTCAATAACATCTCCAATTCTTGCACCCTCACCACTTAGTGGCAACTTAACATGTCTTTCACCTCTTACTTCATCAGATACATCGGGCTGCCTGACATTCCGTTTCATAACAAACGGAAGCAATACGCAATCAGGTTGGATAGGCAATGTCGGTTGTACCTGGTCACCGACAGTAACTACACCGGTTGGCGCAACCTGTGCTAATCCTGTTGTAATTCCTTCCGTTCCATTTACAGATTCTGCTCAATGCACACAATGCATGCTTAATGATTATACAAACCAGTCAGGAATCTGCAACACAACCTACGCAGGCGAAGACCGTGTTTACGTTTACACAACAACGGCACCTGAAACGGACTGCATAACAATGTCCAACACAACAGGTAATCCGGCTCTCGCCATTTACATGAACTGTCCGGGCGCAGGTGGTACTTGCCTGACACCAACACCTATGGTTGGAAATAACACAATGCAGTTTACTTTCCCTTCTGCCGGCACATATTATATCATCATTGATGAAGCAAGCGGATATTCCTGTTATGATTTAAGCATTACTCCATGCGCCATCGGGATTGACGAAACGAGCATGAGCAGCAGCGAAAATATTTCCATCATTCAAAATCCTTTGACGGAACAAATAACTTTCAGTTGGAAGAATGTAGCTGCATCAACCATTTCTGTTATTGATTGCCTTGGCAGATTAATGTCCACTGCAAACACCAATGAAGGCGTTGCTTCTTTCAGCACAGCATCCTGGGCGCGTGGAATTTATTTTGTGAAAGTCAAAGGAGAAAAAGAAGAACGGGTTGCAAAGTTTGTGAAGCAATAAGAAGAACTTTCTTTTCTCGCGCTAACTTAATTTTCAAATTATCTCATTTTCAAATTTCCAAATTATTTCCTAATATCCGTCTTATCATACTCCTCCTTGCTCAGCCATTTCACAGCGGGGAGGTTTGCTTTAGCAAGCTGCGTGTTGAGGGCGGTAATGTTTTTGTTCCAGAGCGCTTCGGCTTTTGTTTTTTCATCAGCCAATTCTTTATGCAATCCTTTGATTCGTTCCAACTGCAAATCACTTGGTCTGCCGAGGTAATAAACCACGCCTGCAAAAAGTTCGCTCAGCTTTTCACGGATGCGCTCTTCGCCTGTAATGGCAGTGCCGCCCTTGGTGGCAACACAGCGTTTGCGGATGGCTTCAAGAGAATCGCGCGCAACGGAAATATTTTTTCTGAGCGTTTTGTCTGCGGTGAGGGAGTCGCGTTTGTTGAGTGTGTCTTTCAGCGCAGCAACCTGTGTGGTGAAGAAAGCGAGTTCTTCAACCATGCCGTAAAGTTTCGCGGCAGTGCTTCGCTGCAGCGCGCGGTCTTCGGCAGAGTGGGTGAGGAGCGGATCGTCAACAAGTTCGATTTTTCCTTCCCATGTTTTATTGTTGGCAAGAAGCTTCACGGTGTACATTCCTTTATCAACAAGCGGGGAAACGAAGCCGGCATAGTCGAAGCGCACACCGGGCGCAGTGCGTGGCGGTTTCATGCGCATGTTCCATGTCAGCTTGTTCAGTCCTTTGCGCTTGGTGCCGGGTAATGATTCCATGCGTGTTCCTTTGGAGTCATAGATTTCAATCTTCACATCGCCTGAAGTTACGCGCTCTTTGAAGTAGTAAGTGATAACAGCATCTTCCGTTGCATTGTTGCCAACGTAACCTCCCGCACCGGGAAACGCTCCACCGAAATGTCCGTTGCTGACTGGCGTGGGGCGGGAGGGAAGCAGCACAGCATCTGCATTCTGAATTCTTGAATTCAGAAAACGGAGAGGAGAAATATCATCCACAATCAGTATTCCTCTTCCATGTGTGGCAAGAATCAAATCGTTGGTTCGCGGATGAACCTGAATGTCGCGCACGGCAACGGGAGGAACTTTTGCATTGTAGTTCACCCATGATGTGCCCGCGTCAAACGAAGCATTCAAGCCCAGCTCTGTGCCGAGGAAAATCAGGTCGCGGTCATCAATGTCTTCTTTTATTTTATGCGCATATCCTTTCAGGTCTGGAGTCGAAAGATGCTTCCAGGTCTTTCCCAAATCACTTGACTTGAAAACGTAACTTTTCATATCACCGTAAGCATGATTATCGAAGGTGACATAAACAGTTGTGAGATAATACCTGCTCGCTTCGATGCTGCTCACCCACGATTGAGGAGGCAAATCCTTCGTAGGGATATTTGTGTTCACCTTCGTCCATGTTTTACCGGCATCGAGTGTCACCTGCAGATTTCCGTCATCAGTGCCAACCCAAATCTGGTTTTCATCGAGAGGCGATTCGCAAATCGTGAAGATGGTGCAGTGGTTTTCAGCAGAAGAATTATCTACTGTTACGCCTCCTGATTCTTCTTGGTTTTGTTTCTTCGGGTTGTTGGTCGTGAGGTCGGGTGAAATTCTTTCCCACGTTATTCCTTTGTTGCGCGTGCGGTAGAGATATTGCGCGCCTATGTAAAGGATGTTCGGATTCTTCGGGCTTGTGTAAAGCGGAGTGTTCCAGTTAAAGCGCAGTTTTGTTTCACCGGCAAGCGGTTGCGGTTTTATGCTTGCGCCTTCGTTGGTCTTTCGGTTGAAGCGTGTTGCTTCTCCTCCCTGGTATTCCGTGTAAACAATATTCTTGTCTGCTCTGTCGGGCTGAACCCAGAAGCCGTCACCGCCACCGACATTTTCCCAGTCGCGGTTCTCGATTCCGTTGATGCTCATCGAAGGTCCCGTCCACGAGCCGTTATCCTGAAGTCCGCCATACACGTTGTAAGGAATTTCGTTGTCATATTGCACATGATAAAATTGCGACACGGGAAGGTTGTTGAGGAACACCCAGTTGTTGCCGCGGTCGAGCGACATATACACGCCACCATCTGTTCCGAGATACATGTGCGAAGTGTTGTTCGGATTAATCCATAGTGCGTGCATATCACTGTGAACCCATCCGCCCTGCATGGATGCTTCGCTGAACGACTGCCCGCCATCCGTGCTGATTGAAAAACTGTATGCCGGGCGGTAAACACGTTTTGAATCCTTCGGGTCAACTTCAATGGTGCTGAAATAAAACGGGCGCGCATTCACATTGAACGTTGAACTTTGCTGCCTCCAGTTTTCTCCTCCGTCATCCGAAAGATAAAGCCCGGTGTTCTTTGATTCCACGATGGCGAAAAGTTTTTCCGGTTCGCTTGGTGCAATGTTCATGGCAATTCTTCCGAACTCTCCTTCGGGCAAGCCCTTGATAATTTTCTTCCATGTCTTTCCCGCATCGGTGCTTTTGTAGAGCGCGCTTCCTTTTCCTCCCGAAGAAAATGAATACGGTGTCCTGCGGAACTGCCACATGCTTGCATAAAGCACATCAGGATTTTTCGGGTTGAGCACGATTTCAGCGCAGCCGGTTTTCCCATCGGTGTAAAGAATTTTTTCCCACGTTGCTCCGCCATCGGTGGTCTTGTACAAGCCGCGGTGATGGCTGTGGCTCCACAACGCACCGGGAACTGCCACATAAACTACATTGCTGTTGCGCGGGTCAATCACAATGCGGCTGATGTGTTCCGTGCTGTCGAACCCAACCATTTTCCAGTTCTCTCCTGCGTCCGTGCTTTTGTATAATCCCGTTCCGATGGAAACGCTGTTGCGCATGTTGCTTTCTCCTGTGCCAACCCAGACGGTGTCAGGATGTTTCTGGTCAATCGCAAGCGCACCGATGGATTGTGTATGCTTATCAAAGACGGGTTTATAAAAAGTTCCGCCTGTAAGTGATTTCCAAACGCCACCCCCTGCGGAGCCAACATACATGATGCGCGGACTTGCATTTACAACATCAATGGCTGTGATTCGCCCGCCCATCACAGCGGGACCAATGTGCCTTGCTTCCATCATGCCGATGGTTGCGGAAGTGATTTTGGTTTGCGCGGAAAGATTGCTGATGCATAGTGACAGAATTGTAATCAGGAAAAAGTTCTTCATGGCTGTTGTTTTTGTTGCCACGAATTACACGAATTAATATTGAATTGAAAAATCTTTCGTCTAAATCATGGCTGAATATTTTCTGCAAACAAAAAACCCTCTGAAATATTTACAGAGGGTTTAGTAATTATATTTCGAATTTATTTCTTCGCTTCCGGCATGGCAAAAATGCTCTCGTCCACTTTCAGGTTCAATTCAACATTTTCCACAGTCATTGTCTGTCCGCTGCTTTCGCCAACCTGGCGGATTTCAATGGCGTAAGCGTAGTTGATTCCATCCACCATTTTATAATTTGAATAAAGCGTTTCGCTTTCTATTTCTTTGTCTTCGAACTTTTGCTTCTTGGTTTCCTTCAGCATGAGATAGCTTGTTGCATCAAGGTATTGATACACTACGTTTCCCGACTTAAGGGTAACTTTCAGTTTAAAAACATCCGTGCCTTCCATTTCTTCTTTACCCGTGAGTTCAACGGCATTTCCTTTTTCCTTGTAGTTGAAAAGCGGACCGCTAAGGTCAGTTTGTTCCTTGCTTTCCCTGAGCATTTCTTCATTCATCTTCTCCGGCTCTGTTTTTCCCTGGAACGGACTTATGTACCATCCGCTTCCGCCCGTCATTGCCGAAACCTGCGTCATTCCCTGGAAGGTAAGTTCCGAACGAACCGACTTGTTATTAACCACGGTGACAATAATGGGAAGTTTCATTCCCTGCATGTCCAAGCTTGATGTAATCTTTGCGGTCTGCAGCGCGGCAAGTTTTTCTTTGCCGCCCATGGCAGCAATGTGCTTGCTGATGACCTCATCCACCGTTTGTGCCGAAGCGATTCCGGTGGCAAGCAGAAACAGAAAAGTAATTCTCAGAATTGTTTTCATAGTGTGAGTTGATTTTGTTTTTAAGACGGGCAAAGATAAAATGATTTGTTTGCGTTCTAAGCCAGCTCACAGCACCTTCACTTCCGGGTCATCGCTGCCTGAAAATTTTTTCACAAACTCATCGAGGTCATCCTCTTCACCGATGTTCAGTTTTTTTCTCATGCGGTAGCGTGTTTTGCGCACGCTCTCCTGCGAAATGCCGAGCACCGATGCCACTTCACGAATCCGAATGCCGAGTTTGATGAGCAGGAACATGCGCAGTTCCGATTCGGTGAGGTCGCTGAAAGCGGTGACTGTTTTTTTGATGGAGCCGGGAAAAACCTTGTTATAGTTCATCTGGAATTTGTTCCAGTCATCCTTCGTGAGAATTTTAAGCTTTGCAAGTTCTTCCAAACTTTTCTTAGCTGTTTCTGCGGAACTGTTGAAACCGGGAAACGATTTTATTTTTTGCTCTAAGTCGGTGATGAGTTTGTTTTTATCGAGGATGCGCTGCGCAAAATCGTCCAGCAGTTTTTTATCGTAATCATGTTTGAGTTTGGCTTTGGTGAGTTCGAGTTCTTTTTCGCTTTTTTCTTTTTGCAGGCGATGGCGGGTTTTTGTGTTGCGCAGAATTATCAACACAATTATCAAAGCAAGTGCAAGAAAAAGAATTACAACGAAGTAGTGCATCGGCAAATTCATAAAAACGTCTTCATTGGATTCCTGCCGCAAAATGTCAATTATTTATTCACAGTGTCAATAGATATTTTTCTTTTATCAACATTGTCCTTCCTTAAGTCCATGGTGTTGTCCTGTTTAAAAGTGCATTCCTGTTTAGGTTTTGGATTATTTTCTCCGCGCTGTCTATCTTTAAATTATGCTTGATAGAAAGCCCCTAAAGGGTTCCGAACCACAACTGTCCGAAACATGATGAAGCCCTTAGAGAGTAAAGTTTTTGCCCCGTAGGGGCACAATCTTGGTAAAGAAGAAAGCCATCAAAACAAAAGTCCGCCTTAGGTGGACAATCAATGAGTATTCCGTCCCTACGAGACGGCATCCATCTGGGATTACTTTTTTTTTACCATGATTTAGTCCCTGAGGGACAAGTCAGGCAAGTGATTCCAAAGGTTTCGGACAGTTGTAGTTCCGAACCCTTTAGGGGTTACTTTTCAATACCGTTTGTTTTTTCTTCCGTATGTTAAAGTTAATAAATGGAAGTCCTCGTTTCCCCATCTTGTTCCATAATCCAATTTGCAAACCCGAACAGTCGGTGCAGTAATTGAAAAGTGCAATTTGAATTCCATTTCCTTTTTCAGAATCATTCATCAAGCCAGCAACTGATAATCCATTAAACTTATAAAATAAATTCATGCCAAAAGAAAAAGCAACTCCATTATGTAAAATTCCTAATGTACCAATGCCATTAATTGAGATTCCATTCGTTTTATTCTCTATGAAAGTGCTACCACAAATTCCAATGTTGAGTCCTGAAATTTTAACGAGTGCTTCTGCAGAATCTGGAGTGTAATTAATATCTATCCTTGCTTTGGCATCCTTTCTATCTCTATAAAAGGGACTGGCTAAAGAACCAACTATAACATATGGAATTGCGAATAACCACATTGGTTCAACCCCCACATTTATTCCTCTTATTTTTAATGAATCTGAATGAAAAAGATGCGGAGTTATAAAACCACTAATGGAAATTCCGTTTATCTCATTTGCTCTTGAAGGATTAAACCATAAGAGATAACGTCTTACATAACGGTCATCCTTTACAGTATTTTTGTTTGTCTCTGTGCTTTGACAAATCCCAGCTCGATAAACAAAACAAAAACTAAGGATTAGCAATAAAAGTTTATTCATGGTACGATTAACGTTGCGGATAACATTTATTATCCGCACAAAGTTGCTAACTTTCTTTTTGGTAATCAAACACAAACTTAGATACCACTTCTTACTCCACCCCGCCTGCCAAAAGGAGTACAATATTAAAGCAGACAACTCCAGATATTTCATCCCAATTCCCCGCGCAAATCCCTCCACCCCACAATTTTAACTTTTTAACCACACCGCCATCATTTCCAACAACTTAGTTATAGTTTTAAGTCCGTCAGCTAACATTTTAGAATCCTGAAATATTAGCTGAGCGACTGGAAATTAGTGCTGAGTGCTTAGTATTTTGTGCTTAGTGCTTAGTGCTTGGTGCTTAGTGATTAGTAATTATAGCTAAGTATCTATTGTCATAACTGAGCAACAATAAATATTAACATAGTGATGTTTAAAACTTTTCAGTCAACATATAAGACAGAACAGAAAAACATATTCCTTTGCCGGCATAACTCAATAACTCATTTACCAATGCTGATTGAAAATACGTAAGATTGACAATTGACAGTTAATAAAATTTGTGACGTATTAATAAGAATAGGAAAGATAAAACGTAAGAACGGGGTAACAGATGGAATCCTTTCTTACACCACAACAAGTCATCGAA
>DATDOJ010000334.1:0-5502 GCA_035293345.1 Bacteroidia bacterium | reverse complement strand
AGGTTAGTGTGTTGTAAAATGTCGGAGCCGTTTTCCTGATTTGCGGAAGTTTGTTCCACGGCACAGACGGAAAATCGTGATGCTCGTTGTGATAGCCCACATTAAATGCAACTGTATTCAGCACTCCGTAGTAGCTGTATGTTTCCTGCAAGCCGCGTGTGAGATAATGTTCCTGCACCCAGCGCGCACCCAGCGGATGCAAGCCAACTGAAAAGAAAAAACTCGCCAGCAGAAACACGAATGCTTTCGGACCGAGGAAAATAATGATGGCCGCATCAAACGAAAACTGAATGAGCCAGTTCACCGCAACCCACACATCGAACTGCTTGATTTCCTTTGTGCGGAAAGTGCGCCCTACCTGGAACACAGGATAAAGCAAAAGCCAAATCATTTTTCCGAGGAAAGAATTATTGATGAGCCGCGCCTCCCACCAATCGGGCAGGTCGGCATCGAGTTCGTGAATTCCCTGGAACGAATGATGCTTGATGTGATAGCGTTTGAATGAAACAGAACTCGGAAATGTTTGGGGCAGGTTTGAAAGAATTCCTGCCAGTATGTTCAATGCAGGTCTTTTAAAGAGAAGGTTGTGCGCGCACTCATGAATCATGACGAACAAGGAATGATTGGCGAATGCTCCGAGAAAATATGCCGCAGCAAACACGAGCCACCACGAAGCATCTTTCACTAAGTAAGCCATCGCCACCATGAAAGAAACCAACCCGAGAATGGCAAAAAACGTGTACGGGTTTTTTCCAATCAGATTCCTGACTTGCGGATGTTCTTTCAGAATACTTTTTGTACGGTCGCGGTGGGGTTCGCGCTCTTGCGAGTAATAAAAATCTTTTCGTTTAGCCATGAGATATTTTCAGGCACAAACGTAATGAAAAAAGTGCAGGCGTTTATGACATAAATCATGAGCATGCAGCAAAAGACCTAAACTTCACCCACTCCGCCTGAAATCACAAACTTAATCATGTCGGGTCCCGAAGCATCGAGCTTACGGACATTTTCCCTCGGCAGAATGACAAGTTCGCCCATGAAGCTGTATGAGAACGGAAGATACACAGCGACTTTTTCACTGCCGAAGCCAAGGTTATTTACATCATTACGGGTGATGAAGCCGATTCGTTCCGTATCGGAATTTTTTTCAAGCTTTACAGCTACGGGCTGGTTAAAACTTTTCTTTTCTCCCACAAAGGCTGCAATCAGATCCTTCACAGAAGTGTAAATTAATTTCACCAGCGGAGCACGCTCCATGAGATGTTCCATGTATGCCTTGATTGGGTTGCGCACTAAGCGGCTGCCGATATATCCAGCTGCAGATATGAGAACGAAAATCGCGATGAGACCGAGTCCCGGTATATTAAGCTTATCAAGAAACGGCAGAAGGTTGTCAATCCAATAAATGAGTTGATACAAAACATAAATTGTGACAACGATGGGGACAACAAACAACAGTCCCTGCAGGAAATAGTTGATGATTTTTTTCATGGCGTTCAAATTTTCGGGCTGAAATTATTACAAATCGGCAGAATGGTGGCGATAAAAAAACATTTCATTGCTTTGCAGAAAAATTTTCTACATTTGAATTTTCAATCCCATGACAACAAAGATGAATTTAAAGGAAATTGAAGCACTAATCAAACTGGTGAAGAAGTCGGGCGTGAGTGAAGTGAGTGTGGATATGAAGGATTTCAAAATCACAGTCAAGACACAGGGCAACGGAACGCATGCCGCGAATGCACCTGTAGTTGTTGCGGCAGCCCCCGCTCCGGTCGCACCGGTTCACGCTCCGGCAGTTGCAGCAGCACCAGCGCCTGCTCCACCAAAGCCGGAAGCTCCGGATGATTCAACATTTATTACCGTTCGTTCGCCAATGATTGGCACGTTCTATCGCACGCCCTCCCCCGACAAACCGCCTTTTGTTAATGTTGGCGATGATATCTCGGAAGGCAAAGTGCTGTGCATCATTGAAGCCATGAAACTCTTCAACGAAATTGAATCGGAAGTCACAGGCAAAATCGTGAAGGTGCTTGCTGAGAACGCATCCCCGGTTGAATATGACCAGCCGCTTTTCCTTGTAGAGCCAAGTTAAGGAGTTGATTTGATTTTTTGCATTTTCAAATTTTCAAATCATCACACTTTCAAATTGATTTATGTTCAAAAAAATTCTCATTGCCAACAGAGGTGAAATTGCGTTGCGCATTATCCGCACCTGCAAGGAGATGGGCATCAGCACCGTGGCTGTTTATTCCACAGCCGACCGCGACAGTTTGCATGTTCGTTTTGCCGATGAAGCCGTTTGTCTTGGTCCGCCTCCGAGCAAAGATTCTTACCTGAACATTCCGAGCATTATAGCCGCGGCTGAAATCACCAATGCCGATGCCATTCATCCCGGCTATGGTTTTCTCTCGGAGAACTCCCGCTTCAGCGCCATTTGCGGAGAGCATAAAATAAAATTCATCGGTGCCACGCCTGAGCAGATTGACGGCATGGGCAATAAGTCGAACGCCAAAGACACAATGAAAAAAGCCGGAGTACCGACTATTCCCGGCTCTCCCGGATTGCTGAAAGATATTGACGATGCAAAAAAAATTGCTGTTGAAATCGGTTACCCGGTAATCATCAAAGCGACAGCGGGCGGTGGCGGCAGAGGCATGCGCATTGTGTGGAAAGAAGAAGACATGCAGGTGCATTATGAATCGGCATTTAAGGAAGCGGAGGCAGCTTTCGGAAATGGCGCCCTCTACATGGAAAAATTTATTGAAGAACCACGTCACATCGAAATTCAAATTGCGGGCGACCAGTTTGGAAAAGCGTGTCATCTTTCCGAACGCGATTGTTCCATCCAGCGCAGGCATCAGAAGCTGATGGAAGAAACTCCATCACCGTTTATGACTGAAGAGTTGAGAAATAAAATGGGTGATGCGGCAATCAAGGCAGCTCAGGCAGTCAGCTACGAAGGAGTGGGTACAGTGGAGTTTTTAGTTGACAAGCACCGCAACTTTTATTTCATGGAGATGAATACGCGTATCCAGGTTGAACATCCCATCACGGAAGAAGTCATCAACTACGATTTGGTGAAAGAGCAAATAAAAATTGCTGCTGGAATTCCGATTACCGGAAAAAATTATTTCCCGAAGCTCCATGCCATCGAATGCCGCATCAACGCAGAAGACCCGTACAATAATTTCCGTCCGTCACCGGGTAAAATCACAACGCTTCACGTTCCGGGCGGGCACGGTGTTCGCGTTGACAGTCACATCTACGCGGGCTACGTTATTCCTCCCTATTATGATTCGATGATTGCCAAACTCATCACCATTGCCCAGACACGCGAAGAGGCAATTCAAACGATGGTGCGAGCGTTAAGTGAATTCGTGATAGAAGGTGTAAAGACCACGATTCCTTTTCACATGCAGTTGATGCATGATAAAAATTTCAGGGAAGGAAATTATACTACTAAATTCCTTGAAGCATTTCAGTTGAAATAATTCTGACAGAAAATTAATTCTGATTTTTCTTTTTCACCGTTGTGAGAATGGTGGCGATGGCAACGGTGTCTCCGGTTTCGTCATAAACATCCACGAGCCATTTCACAATTCCCTTCGCCACATCGTCAGGAGTTTTTTTCTCCTGGTCTGTTTTTTCCTTGCAGGTGAACTTCACTCCTATTGTTGCTCCCGGGTAAACCGGTTTAGTAAACCTGCATTCATCAATTCCATAGTTTAGTAAAACGGGTCCTTTAGGTGCGTCAACAAATAAACCGGCTGCTCTTGAAAGAATGTAGTATCCGTGCGCCACTCGCCCTGTGAAGATGGTTCCTTCCAAAGAATTTTCATCCATGTGCGCGTAGAATTTATCTCCGCTCAACTCTGCAAAGTCCTCTATGTTTTGAAGTGTGACGGTGTGCTTGTCTGTAATCAACGTATCTCCGATTTGCAATTCCTCAAAATGTTTTCTGAACGGATGAACTGTGTCTAATTTTTGTTCCGCCTTCGGTAAATAAACATTCGTGATTTTTGTGAGTGTGGTTGGCGAGCCCTGCAAAGCTGTGCGCTGCATGTAATGAAATATTCCGCGTATGCCTCCCATCTCCTCTCCCCCGCCCGCCCGACCGGGACCTCCATGCACAAGATGCGCAAGCGGAGAGCCATGTCCGGTTGATTCACCGGCAGAAGAAGTGTTGATGAGCATTAACCGTCCGTGCATGCTTGCACTTCCGAGCACAATTTCTTTTGCGATATTATCATCGTTAGTGAAAACAGAACCGCACAAACTTCCTCTTCCCATTTTCGCGAGACGAGATGCTTCGTCAAGTGTTTTGTACGACATCACCGTGCTCACCGGACCGAATGCTTCTATTTCATGTGGTTCCATTTTGTCGAATGGTTTATTGCAATACAAAAGCATGGAAGCCAGAAATGCTCCGCGCTCTTTGTCTGCACCAATCACTTCAAAGTTTTCCAAGTCACCGTACGCAACTTCGCAAACACTCATCAGCTCCTTCACTTTTGTTTTCACATCTTCAACTTGTTCTTTACTTACCAATGGTCCCATGCGCACACCTTCTGCCTGCGGGTTGCCGAGTGTTGCTGTTTTCAATCTTGCAGCAAGCGCATCAATCACCGGCTGAACCAGATTTTCCGGAACAATGGTTCTGCGAATTGCTGTGCATCTCTGTCCGGATTTAGTTGTGATTTCTCTAACAACTTCTTTGATGAACAATTTGAAAATCTCCGAGTCGGGTGTTGCATCTGTTCCGAGAATGGAACAGTTGAGTGAATCCGCCTCCATATTGAAGCGTACTGAATTATCAATAATTGATTTCATTGATTTCAGTTTTTTTCCCGTCACTGCCGAGCCTGTGAACGTGACTACATCCTGACAAGTGACGTATTCCAATAAATCCCCGGTGCTGCCGCAGAGAAGTTGCAGTGCTCCTTCAGGAAGAATTTTTGATGCGATGATTTCACGAACCATAAGTTCTGTGAGAAACGAAGTGACTGTTGCCGGTTTAACAATGGCAGGAACTCCCGCCAGAAAATTCACAGCAATTTTTTCGAGCATTCCCCAGCAGGGAAAATTAAATGCGTTGATGTGAACAGCAACTCCTTCGAGCGGAACACAAATGTGCTGCCCGATGAATGTTCCGTTCTTGGAAATCATTTCCGGTTTGCCGTCAACATAAAACGGTTCATCAGGAAGTTCGCGCCTGCCTTTACTCGCATACACAAAAAGATTTCCGATTCCGCCTTCGATGTCAACCCACGAATCGGATTTGGTTGCACCTGTCGCATACGAGAGCTGATAGAACATTTCCTTTTTCTCATTGAGATAAAGTGCCAATGCTTTCAGCATCCGCGCGCGCTGGTGAAAAGTCATTTTGCGAAGGTTGGGAGAGCCGACACTCCGCCCGTATTCGAGCATGGATTTGAAATCAATTCCAATCGTGGTGGCTTCGGCAATTTGTTCGCCTGTCACGGCATTGAACAACGGAGT
>DATDOJ010000333.1:0-18170 GCA_035293345.1 Bacteroidia bacterium | reverse complement strand
CCTTTGATTCCCATCTTATGTTCTTCGGGATTGATGGTGATTCCCGGAAAATCTTTTTCAATGATAAAAGCGCTGAGGTTTTCATCATCATCAATCTTGGCGAACACAATAAACACATGAGCGAATCCGGCATTGGTAATCCACATCTTCTGTCCGTTGATGAGGTAATGTTTTTTGTCGGCAGTAAGAACTGCTTTTGTTTTTCCTGAGTTGGCATCGGAGCCGGCATTGGGTTCGGTGAGGCAGTAGCTCGATTTCCATTTTCCGCTGACGAGGTTGGGCAAATATTTTTTCTTCTGCTCCGCGTTGCCGTAATACCAGATGGGCAGCGTTCCGATTCCGGTGTGCGCGGCAATGGCGACTGCGAAGGAATATCCTGCGCCAAGAACTTCGGTGACAAGAACAGAGGTTACAAAGTCCTTTCCGAAGCCGCCATATTCTTCCGGTATGGAAATGCCGAGCAAGCCAAGCTCTGCGGCTTTATCGAGAAGCGAAACCATCAATCCTTTTTCCTGCGCGTCAATGCGGTCGAGGACGGGCATCACTTCTTTGTCGAGGAAGTCGCTGCAGGTTTGGGCAATCATGAGTTGCTCTTCGTTCCATTGCTCGGGAATGAAAATATCAGCGGCTTCGGTTTCGCGGATGAGGAATTCTCCGCCTTTAATGGCAGGGGCTTTTGTTGTCGTATCCATAGTTAGTTCTTTAGTTGGTTACGAATTACTAATCATTACGAATATACTAATGCGCTTGTGATTCGTATATTCGTACCTATTCATTATTAGTAACCGATTAATTCTACGTGTAAAGGTAATTATGGTTAAGGATTTTTTTATGTGGAAAATATTGCGTTAACTTTACATTGAATTTTAAATCCTGAAACCATGAAAAAAATAATTGCTCTCACTGCATCAATAATTTTTTATCATACTGTTTTTTCTCAGACACCAGCAATTCAATGGCAGAAATCATTGGCAGGAACATCATGTGATTATGGAAATTATGTTCGTCAGACATCCGATGGAGGTTATATCGTAGCTGGAAAGGCAGGATCGAATGATGGTGATGTAACCGGCAATCATGGAGGTTATGATTATTGGGTTGTAAAACTTTACAGCACCGGCATTCTACAATGGCAAAAATCATTGGGAGGAACCGGGTATGATGAAGCAAGATCAGTTCAACAAACTGCTGATGGCGGTTATATAGTTGCAGGAAGTTCCCAATCGATTGATGGTGATGTAACGGGCAATCATGGTTCTATTGACTATTGGCTCGTAAAGCTTGACGGCTTTGGTAATATTCAATGGCAGAAAGCATTAGGAGGAACAGCGAATGATGATGCATATTCCGTTCAGCAAACTTCTGATGGTGGTTATATTGTATTAGGGTATTCATATTCTAACGATGGTGATGTTACAGGCAATCATGGAGGGTGGGACTATTGGCTTGTAAAGGTTGATGGCACCGGCACCATTCAATGGCAGAAGACACTTGGAGGAACGATGAATGATTGGGCATATTCCATTGAACAAACATCCGATGGCGGTTACATTGTAGCAGGAAGCTCTCAATCGAATGATGGCGATGTAACAGGACATCACGGTACTGCGAGTTCTTTTGACTATTGGCTCGTTAAGCTCGATCCCGCTGGTAGCATTCAATGGCAGAAGTCATTGGGAGGGAGCTCTTTTGACTGGGCGCATAGTATTAAACAAACAACCGATGGCGGATACATTGCTGCAGGATATTCTTCGTCTAATGATGGTGATGTTACAGGCAATCATAGCTATGACGACTATTGGGTAGTAAAGCTGGACAATAGTGGCACCATCCTATGGCAGAAGTCATTTGGAGGAATAGCAAATGATAGGGCATACTCAGTTAATCAAACATCCGATGGCGGCTACATTATTGCCGGAAATTCATCTTCGAATGATGGTGATGTAACAGGCAATCATGGTGGCTATGAGTATTGGATTGTGAAGCTTGATGATAACGGCACACTTCTATGGCAGAAATCAATGGGAGGAACAGCGCATGATTTTGCATATTCAGTTATGCATACATCCGATGGCGGTTATATTGTTGCAGGTGAGTCAGCATCAAATGATGGTGACGTAACCGGCAATCACGGTGCTAATGATTATTGGATTGCAAAACTTTATTTTGATTCTCCTAAAAGCATCAATGAAAATAATTTACTTTCCGCAATGTACCTTTCCCCCAACCCCGCCACAACCGAATTAAGAATTACGAATGCAGAATTCAAAATTGAAAAAGTAGAAATCATTGATGTACTCGGTCAGAAATATAATTCTGCATTCGACATTCTGAATTCTGAATTAACAATTGATATTTCTTCTCTCGCCTCAGGAATTTATTTTGTAAAAGTGCGCGGAGAAAAAGAGGAGCGGGTGGGGAAGTTTGTGAAGTTATAAATTGAGAATTCGGAATAATGTATTAAAGCCCTGCATTGCGGGGCTTTTGTTTTTTCTGTCTTGCCTCAAGGTATGACAGTATAAAATCAAGCTTTTTCAGTGTTGATTCCAAACAATGACGTCAGAGGTTGAAACAATGAAGCCAGAGATAAAAACAATGGCAACAGAGGTAGAAACAATGACAGCTCGGACTGAAACAATGTCAGCTCGTGTTCAAACAATGAAAGCAAAGGTGAAAACAATGAAGCTAAAGGTGCAAACAATAACATCAGAGGTTGAAACAATGAAGCCAGAGGTATAAAAAATGAAACCAAATGTTCAAACAATAATGCCAAAGATGAAAACAACGGCATCAGAGGTTCAAACAACTAAAGCAAAGGTCAAAGCAATGAAATCAGATGTTAAAGCAGCAAAGCCGTAGTACGGAACAAGGGTATAAAAAGGTCAATAACCGTTAGCGGATTCTGAATCATTGCCGGCAGGAAGCAATGGACAAGGGAGAGCAGAGTTAATGAAGAGCACGGCTGCGAACTGAAGCAGTTGAATATTGTCGTAAGCAGGAAAAAGGAACGGAAAGAAAAATCAGTTCATCATCTCAAAAATTCCTGCAGCGCCCTGCCCGGTGCCAACGCACATGGTAACCATTCCGTATTTTTTGTTTCTGCGCTTCAGTTCGTTCAGCACCTGAACAGAAAGTTTCGCGCCTGTGCAGCCCAGCGGATGCCCGAGGGCTATGGCTCCACCGTTTACGTTTACAATTTCAGGATTAAGCTCCAGCTTGCGCACTACGGCAAGCGCTTGCGATGCGAATGCTTCGTTAAGTTCAATCAAATCAATGTCATCTTTTTTCAATCCTGCTCTTTTGAGCGCGAGCGGAATTGCTTCCACCGGACCAATGCCCATGATGCGCGGCTCAACACCGGCAACTGCGTAGGTTACAAAACGAGCAATGGGTTTAACGTTTAATTCCTTCAATATCTTTTCGCTGACAACGATGACGAACGCAGCACCGTCACTTGTCTGCGAAGAGTTTCCTGCTGTTACGGTTCCTTTCGCATCGAAGACCGGTTTAAGCTGCGCAAGTTTTTCGGCAGATGTATCACCGCGCGGACCTTCATCGGTGTCAACAATATAATTTCTTGTTTTCAGCTTTTCGTTTTCGTCAAGATAATTTTCTGTCACGGAAAACGGAACAATGTCATCTTTGAATTTTCCTGATGTGATTGCGCTCATCGCTCTCTGATGAGAACGCAGCGCGAAAGCATCCTGGTCTTCCCGCGATACGTTGTAAGTGCGTGCAACTTCTTCCGCTGTCAATCCCATTCCCCAGTAATAATCGGGATGACTTTGAACCACATCAGGGTTCGGAGAAATTTTCCATCCGCCAAACGGAATGGGCGACATGCACTCCACTCCACCGGCAATAATGCAGTCGGCAAGCCCGGCATGAATTTTTGCAGAGGCAATGGCAATTGTTTCGAGTCCCGAAGAACAGTAACGATTCACTGTCATGCCCGGAACTTTCACTGTGTCTAAACCCATCAGCGAAATCATGCGCGCAATATTTAATCCCTGCTCTGCTTCAGGTGTTGCATTGCCGACAATAACATCTTCAATTTTTTCTTTGTCGAGATTGGGAACAGATGCAACAAGATGTTTGATTACTGCAACCGCCAAATCATCAGGACGGGTGAAACGGAATTTTCCCTTAGGGGCTTTTCCAACCGCTGAGCGAAAAGCAGCGATGATGTAGGCATTCATTTAGAAAATGTATTATGTACAAAGTACAATGTACAATGTGAGGAGTTTTTTTTCATAATACATTGTACTTATTACTTTGTACAATTATTTAGTCTTGCTGGTATCTTTAGGAGCAGGGGGAGGCGGCTTGGGAGTTCTTTTCTTTTCCCGCTCCAGTTGTCTTTTCTGTGCGTCTCTCTTTTTCTTATCTTCTGCTTTCTTTTTATCAATTTCTTCCTGCTGTTTCACATTGACACCATTCTTGTATGCCGTGGTGCTCACGATTTCTCCCTTACGGTTATATACTTTCCAGACACCGTCCTTGACTCCTCTTTTGTAAGAACCCTCCGAGCGCACCGAGCCGTCTTCAAAATAATAAACCCATTTACCGTCTTTCCTGCCTAACGTATAATTTCCTTCCGCTGCTACCTGTCCGCTGTAATAATATTTGGTGTAGCTTCCTTCCTTGATGCCTGCCACATATTCCTGTTCTTCCATCACCTTGTTGTAGGCATAAAACTTTTTCGCCATGCCTTCCTTGCGGTCATTGACATAATCAATTTCCCAAATTTTCTCACCGAAAAAATTAAAGAACATCCATGTGCCCTGCATCCTGCCAAGCTCATCGGTTTTGTTTTTGTGCTTCTCCTTGGAAGGCGCGTACTTAGGTTTTTCCTCTTTCTTCAGTCCTGTCTGACCTGAAGACAAGGTTGGAATGAGAAAAAAAAGTAAAAGAATAAGTTTGAAATTGCCCTTCATCTGTGAAAAATCGCTCAATTTTTGAAGTCGCTAAAATATAAATTAATTCCTAAGTGGTTTTCCTGTTGTAAGTATGCTTTGAATCCGTTCGAGAGTTTTCTTTTCACTGCAAAGCGAAAGAAATGCTTCCCGCTCTAAATCAAGCAAGTACTGTTCCGAAACGAAAGCAGGGGCGGAAAGGTTGCCGCCACACATCACGTAAGCGAGTTTTTTTGAGATGAGTTTATCGTGTTCGGAAATGTAGTGTCCTGCAAACATGTTTTCCGCTCCTGCATAAATCATTCCGAGGGCGCTTCTGCCGAGCACTTTTATATCTTTCTTCATCGCTGGCTTAGAATAGCCCGCTTCGGCAAGAGCGATGGCTGCAAGTTTCGCATCATGCGTCAGGCGGCTTTGGTTCATCGTTATCATGTCCTGTCCGCTACGAAAGATTCCCATGTCGAATGCTTCATGCGCTGAGGTAGCTACTTTAGCCATAGCTATTGTCAGGAATCTTTCTCGCAGAACGGCTGTTTCCAATTCTCCTTCAACGAAAGAATCGGAAGCGCGCAACACAAATTCTTTTGTTCCTCCTCCACCGGGAATAAGACCAACCCCGAATTCAACCATGCCGATATATGTTTCTGCTGCCGCCTGAACGTGCGGAGCGTGAAGCGAAATTTCACAGCCGCCTCCCAGCGCAAGTCCATGCGGAGCAACCACAACAGGAACCGAAGAATATTTTACTCTCATGTTCACGCTCTGAAATGCTCTGATAGCAAAATCAATTTCATCGTATTCCTGTTCAACAGCAAGCATGAAAACAAGAGCAAGATTAGCTCCGGCTGAAAAATTCTGTCCGTCATTGCCGATAACAAGCCCGCGGAAATCTTTTTCAGCAAGGTCAAGCCCGCGGTTAATTCCTTCCAGCACTTCGCCACCGATGGTGTTCATCTTGGTGTGAAATTCCACATTCAGGATTCCGTCACCGATGTCAATGAGCGAGGCGCCTGAATTTTTCCAGATAGCTTTGTCAGAATAATTTTCAAGGATGATAAATGATTCCGCTCCCTGAACAGGCAAATATGTTTTTGTATTGATGTCATAATATTTCTTCGCTCCGTTTTCTGTTTTATAAAAAGATGTGCTTCCGTTTTCCAGCATATCGTAAATCCATAAAGCGGGTTTCTTTCCTGCTGTCTCCATTATGCTCACCACTTCCTGGACCCCGAGCGCATCCCACGTTTCGAATGCGCCAATCTCCCATCCGAAGCCGGCTTTCATTGCCTCGTCAATGCGATATAGTTCATCGGAGATTTCCGGAATCCGGTTTGAAACGTATCTGAACAAACCGAGAAATGATGCGCGGTAAAATTCTCCTGCTTTATCTTTTCCGTTAAAAAGAATTTTAATTCTCTCTTTCAAATCATCCGCGCCTTTCGCTGCATCGAGTGTAGCGTACTTGTTTTTTTTCTGCGGCTTGTATTCGAGTGTCTTTAAATCGAGAGAAAGAATTTCTGTTTTTCCGTCAGGCGTTTTTGTCTTCCTGTAAAATCCCTGTTTGGTTTTATCACCAAGCCATTTGTTGGCAGACATTTTTTCTATGTATGACGGAAGAATAAATTTTTTTCTTTCCTCATCATCCGCGCAATTATCATAAACACCTTTCGCAACATTCACCAACGTATCTAATCCTACAACATCGCACGTACGAAACGTTGCTGACTTCGGTCTGCCCAGAATTGGTCCTGTGAGTTTGTCAACATCTTCAACGGACAAATTCATTTCTTCAACAAGATGAAACAACGCCATGATGGAATATACTCCGACACGGTTTGCGATGAATGCGGGAGTGTCTTTGCACAGAACGGGTGTCTTGCCGAGATAAATATCTCCGTAGTGCATCAGGAAGCTCACCACATCTTTATCCGTTTCCGGAGTGGGAATTATTTCAAGCAGGCGGAGGTAACGTGGCGGATTGAAAAAATGGGTTCCGCAAAAATGCTTTCTGAAATCATCGCTTCTTCCTTTGCTCAGCATTGCAATCGGAATTCCGGAAGTATTGGAAGTAATCAGCGCTCCCTGCTTGCGGTACTTTTCAACTTCATCAAATATTTTTTTCTTGATTTCAATGTTCTCCACCACTACTTCAATCACCCAGTCGCAGGAAGAAATATGTTGAATGTCGTCCGAAAAATTTCCTGTTTTAATTCTTGAAGCAAATGATTTTTTGTAAATCGGGGAAGGATTTGCCTTGAGCGTACTTTGCAGCGAAGAATTAACAATACGGTTTCTCACAAGCGGAGAATCCATCGACAGCCCTTTTGTTTTTTCTTCCTCTGAAAGTTCTCTTGGAACAATATCAAGCAGCAGCACATCCGCTCCGAGGTTCGCGAAGTGACACGCGATGCGCGAGCCCATGATGCCTGAGCCGAGGATGGCGACTTTTTTAATACTTCTTCTCATATTATTTTGATACGAATTTCACTAATTGAAAAAATAAATTCGTGGCTAATTATTTTCCGTTATCAGAATAAATTTTATTTACCAACGTGTTGTTGTTAGCCATGAGTATTTTTCTTTTCAACTTCTGAGTCGCTGTTAGTTCTCCGCTCTCCAATGTCCATTCTTTCGGCAGCAGTTCAAACTTTTTTATTTGCTCTGTCTTCCCGAGCGACTCGTTCAGCATTGTTATTTCTTCCGATATACGATTAACGATTTCCGGATTTTTTATCATCTCCCCGTTTGTGGTGAAGGCAATATTTTTCGACACACACCAGTTTTTAATATGAGCAAATGCAGGAACAATCAATGCTGCTGCGAACTTCTGGTTTTCTCCAATCACCATTGCCTGCTCGATGAACGGTGATTCCTTCAACTTGTTTTCAATCATCTGCGGAGCAATATATTTTCCTCCCGATGTTTTGAATATTTCTTTTTTGCGGTCGGTGATTTTCAGAAAACGGTTCTGCACAAACTCTCCTATGTCGCCTGTGTGGAACCATCCCTCCTTGTCAATCACTTGCTCTGTCAGGTCAGGACGTTTGAAATATCCTTTCATCACGTTAGGACCTTTGCAAAGAATTTCTCCGTCTTCGGCAATCTTCACTTCAACGTTCTTAATGACCGTACCAACTGTTCCGAAACAAAGCCCGTCCTGTTCAAAATTATTTACGGCAATGATGGGCGATGTTTCTGTTAAGCCGTAGCCCTCGAGCACGGGGATTTTTGCAGCCCAGAAAACGCGCGCCAGCCGCGGCTGCAAGGCAGCCCCACCGGAAATCATCACCTTGGTGTTTCCCCCAAGAGCTTCGCGCCATTTGCTGAAGATAAGTTTGTTGGCGATGCTTAATTGCAATTCATACCACCATCCGTTTGCTCTGTTGATTTCGTAACGTAATCCCAAATCATTCGCCCAGAAAAATAATGCGCGCTTTATTCCTTTTTGCTCTCTGCCTTTAGCGATAATTTTGTCGTAAACTTTTTCCAGCAGCCGCGGCACGCAGGAAAAAACATGCGGCTTGACTTCACGTATGTTGTCCCCGATTTTCTCGATGCTCTCCGCGTAATAAATCGAAACTCCGAGGTACATATAAAGGTAGGTGAGAATCCGCTCGTACACATGGCAGAGCGGAAGAAAACTCAGCGCTTTGTGCTGAGAATCTACCGGAGGCAAATGTTCAACAGCAATCAGGTTGCTGATGAGATTGCTGTGGGTGAGCATTACGCCTTTTGGATTTCCTGTTGTGCCCGAAGTATAAAGTATTGTTGCCAGGTCTTGTGTCTTTACAGAATCTTTCGATGATTTCAGCTTAGAGGCATCAAAGTTTTTTCTACCTGTGTCTCTCACCTCACTCCAGTGCGGGGCGCCATTGATGTTATCAAAAGCGAAAATAGTTTTCAGTACAGGGAGCTGATTTTTTATGCTGCTGATTTTGTCGAACAAATCTTTATCTGAGACAAAAACAATTTTGCTTTCGCTGTCCTTGAGTATGAACTGAAACTCCGATGCGCTGATGGTGGGATAAACCGGAACCAGCACAGCGCCTGTTTGCTGCACACCGAAATCAACGATGTTCCATTCGGTGCGGTTGTATGCAATGATGGCAACTTTATCGTCTTTATTTATTCCGAGAGAAAATAAACCGCAGCTTACTTCATCCACTTGTTCCTTCAGCGATGCAGAACTGCACGGTACCCATTGCCCGTTCACCTTTGTGGCGATGGCAATTTCCTTGGGATGGTTGCTGAGCTGATGCTCGACAATATCAAACAGGCGGGTAATCATGCGGAATGAATTTTATTCTTTACTACGAAAACTCCGCTGATGCGTTGCTAAAACAACCCGTAAATTTCTCCGTTGATTTTCTGAATAATCCAGGCGAGGTCTTCGCGGTTCTCGGCAAAGTTTATGTCGTCAATATCCACGATGAGAACTTTGCCTAAGTCGTAAGAAGCAATCCAAGCTTCGTAGCGCTCGTTGAGGCGCGTGAGATAATCAATGCGGATAGCGTTTTCATAATTGCGCCCGCGCTTTGCAATTTGCTGAACGAGAGCGGGCACAGTGCCGCGCAGGTAAATGAGCAGGTCGGGCGGCTGGATGAAAGCGCTCATCATTTCAAAGAGGTTGATGTAATTATTGAAATCGCGCGAGGTCATCAGCCCCATGGCGTGAAGGTTGGGCGCGAAGATGTAGGCGTCTTCATAAATGGTTCTGTCCTGCACCACGGGTTTATTCTTCTTGCGGATTTGCATCACCTGGCTGAAGCGGCTTTTGAGGAAGTGAATCTGCAGGTTGAACGACCAGCGCGGCATGTCGGAATAAAAATCGTGGAGGTAGGGATTGTCATCGGCATCTTCATAGTGCGCTTCCCACCGGTAATTTTTGGAGAGCAGCTTGGTCAGCGTGGTTTTGCCCGAACCGATGTTGCCCGCAATGGCAATGTGTTTCAGCGTGGGAGATTTTTTTGCAAGCTCAATGATTTTCTTTGTTTCAACGCGCGGTTTGCGAACGGGCCTGACCTTGGATTTGCCTTTGGCTTTTGCCCTTGGCTTACGCTTCGGCTTGCTCTTTACTTTCTTTTTTGTTTTGCTTTTTGACATAAGAATTTTTTAATCCGTCCGAAAGTACAAAAGAAAAAATTGTTTGCTGATTAAAAAAATTTTGCCTGAATAATTTCCTGCAAGGCAACACGAATGCTTTCCTGCTCTTCGAACATTTTACTGAAAATCTTACATCTGTCAGCATGGAGAGATTTTGAAATTTGCTCCTGCTGCGCCTGCTGTTTCTTTGCTTCATCAATCAATAAGAATGGTTTATATCAGACAAAAAAAACAGAGCCGGCTAAAACATATCATGGTCCAGTTATCGGGCTATGCATATCTGTGCGCAACGTATTTCTACATTTTCATTGCGTGGCTGGGCTTGATAAAATAAATCCTATTCAGGTCTTAGCCCACAAAAAAACAAACCGCGGCTAAGACCTGTTTGGGATTTCCTTTGAGTTAAGAACAAAATATTTTCTCTGAGTATTTTTTCAACATCAATCACTAACTAAAATCATCTGACATGAAAATAACCTTACTAATCTCCTCCCTGGCTTTATCAACGCTGCTCTCAGCGCAATGCCTTCTTAAGGAAGTTCCGCTCGCTGAACGGGTGCAGAACGCATCTGTGATTGTTGAAGGAAAAGTTATTTCCAAAAAATCTTTCCGGAATGAACAGCACAATAATATCTGCACAGCCAACGCGGTGGAAGTGTATAAAGTGTTTAAGGGAAATCCTGCCACTGATAAATTCATCATCATCACCGAAGGAGGTGTGCTTGACGGAAAAGCAGTAATCGCTGAACCCTCGCTGAAACTTTCCAATGGACAGACGGGAATATTTTTTGTTAATGCCGATGGCAAGCCCTGTGCAGGTCAGCAGGGATTCATTCAATATGACTTCACGCTCAATAGAGCTGCTGATGCGTTCGCCTCTTTCAACGGCATCACAACAAATCTTTATCAGAAAATAAAATCGCTTACGGGAAAGCCCATTACCATCGTGAAGCCGTTCGATGTGAATGAGCATTTGCAGGGAGGCGAAAGAGCGGCTCCGGTGATTTCCAATTTCTCACCCGCGACTGTCTCTGCCGGAACAGGCATGATGCTCACCATTAACGGAAGCAACTTCGGTTCTTCGCAGGGCAGCGGATATGTTTCGTTCCGCGATGCTGACATGGGCGGCTCGGCTTACACGGGTGTGACTGAACCATTGTACTACCAGTCGTGGACAGACACTCAGATACAAATTCTTGTCCCCGGTGATGCGATGGTAAATTCAATTGGTACAGGAAGCATCAGGGTAACAAATAATAGCAGCGAGACAGGCACCAGCGCTTCTCCGCTCACGATTGACTTCAACCGCTACGAAGTGATTTACGGTGGAAGCATTATTCCCACCATATTATATGATGACAACGGAAGCGGTGGATACACCTTCCGTCCACACACGGAAGTGGCTGCGCTTCCTGCGGCAACAGCCGCGCTCACCCGCGCCATGAGCACATGGAACTGCGCTGACCAGATTAACTGGAATATATCCGGCACATCAACCACCACCGATGTCACCGCAAGCGATGGAGTAAACGTGATTCGATATGACAACGGCACAGAACTTCCGTCAGGAGTTCTCGGCTACGGCAGTTCATATTGGTCGCTCTATTCCAATTTCATTGACAGCTTTTGGGTGCTCACCGAAGCCGATATCACAATTAATGACGGAACAAACTGGAACTATGGTCCTGCCAATCCCGGGGGCGCGCAGTATGATTTTGAATCGGTGTTCCTGCATGAGCTCGGTCACATTCACCAGTTCAATCACATGGTCAATACGTCATCGCCCATGTATTATGGAATCGGCAACGGGCAAACCAAGCGTTACCTTGTTGCAGGCGACATAGCTGGCGGCAATAATGTGTGCAACGGAAGCGTCAGCGCAGCGAATGATATGGGAATGGCTCCGATGAATTTGTTTTATGGTCCCGGCTGCATGACGGGCGCTCCGCAAACGGCATTCGAAAATTCATCCATAGAAATTTATCCTAACCCGGCTTCTGCAACCATCACCATCAAAGCGAACCTGCCTGGCAGCGCTGCCTCTTTTGAGGTCTTCGACTTGCTTGGAAACAAATGCAGCATCGCGCGCATAAAAGAAAATTTATTTGATATTTCATACCTCAAAAGGGGTATTTATGTCCTGAAGGTTACAGACCAATTTTCTTCGGCTGCCTACAGGTTTTCTGTGGTTAAATAATCTGTAAAAACCATAAATTTTATATTTTAGGCGGTAATTATGAAATCATTTATATAAATGATTTGTTTATTTATATAAATGATTAAATAATTTATATAAATAAGATTATTATTTATATAAGCAACTAGTTAGTTTACATAAATAATTTTATCGTTTATATAAATCATTACTTAGTTTATATAAATTACTACTTAGTTTTAATAAATAACTGAATAATTTATATAAACTATTTTGTTTTAGCGATGAGAAAATGAATTACTTTTGCTTCCTGAATCATCTCTCTCATGCAAATATTCCCGGCTAAGAATGCGGGCTATAATGCTTATGTTGAAATAGCCGCGCCCTACGTTGCCGCCAATGCCGTCCGGCTGAAAATTCCTGGCGCAGCCATCACCGAACTCAATACCCTTTTCAGCGATTGGGCGCCAACCTACATCGCTGCCTTCTCCAAAGAAACGCGCACCCACGTCACCATCGAAAACAGGAATGACCTGCGCGCGCTGCTCACCAAAAAACTGTCGGAAATTTATAAAGACATTCCGCAGAGTGCCCTCACCACCGAAGACCGCGCCACCCTCCGCCTCAAAGCGCGCGACCGCGTCCGCACGCGCGCCCACATCATGAGCACAGCGCCTTCGCACAGCATTTCGGTGAAGGGACACAACAGGCACCAGCTCTACCTGAGTGCCGAAGGAACAACGAGCAAGCAAATTCCATCGGGGCAGTTTGTGCTGATGCTTTATTTCGTGGGGGAAGCGCGGCTAAAGGATGGCGACATTGTTTTCAATCATGTGAAAATTATTACGCGGCATGTTTCCGTCATCCATCACCAGGAGGAGCTTGCCGGCAAAACGGCTTACTACAAATGCTGCTACGTGAACAGGCGTGGTGAGTGCGGTCCGTGGAGCGAGGTGAAGAGAGCTATTGTGGCGTGAGGGGAAATAAAAACACAGTACTTTCGTTGCTGTGTTTTACGTGATGCAAATGTTCCGGAGAAAAAATAATTCTTACCGTACACTTCTTTTTCTTTTCGCTTTCATGCTGATGCTTCAGCATCTCTCAGCGCAGGACACGGTTTTGGTTTATAATAATTACAAATACAAAATCGGAGTGAAGCTGATTGGTGAAAACAGTTACGCAGCAGGCAGAGAAAATTTCGAAAAAAATAGAACTGCAAGTACAGGCATTCAACTCATGAGAAAATTAAATTCTTTCCTGTGCATTGAATCAGGATTATATTACATAACTAAAGGACATACATATATCGCGTCTGATTCCTCTTGGGGCTATTCCGTTCCCATTCCGTTTCGCTATCATAATATAAGCATTCCCTTGAGCATAAGATACGATTCAAAGATTATTTATCTGACAGCAGGAGGATATTGCGATTATCTTTTGAATTATTCAGTGGCAAGAAATGAACCTTACGCAGGTAACGTGCATTATTATTTGACTGACAGAAAATTTAATCTCGGAATCATTTTCACTGCAGGACTTGAGAAGCAATTCAGCAAGACGCTTTCTTTTTTTGTGGAGGGAAGATTTCTTGAGAACATTACATCCACAAAAGAAGAATATGATTTTATTCGAGTGGGATTTGGTTATTTCAATTCGGGTGTTGCTATAGGAATCAATTACAAGGTTCTCAGTAATAAATAATTCCCACTATTTCTTCTCCATCAGTACCTGCTCGTAGCCCTCGATGACGTCACCGGCTTTGATGTCGTTGAAATTGAGGATGCCCAGGCCGCATTCGTAACCCGCGGCAACTTCTTTTGCATCGTCTTTGAAACGCTTGAGCGAAGAAAGCTCCCCGGTGAAAACCACGATGCCGTGACGAATGACGCGGACTTTGGTGTTGCGCGTAATTTTTCCGTCCGTCACCATGCAGCCGGCAATGGTTCCGGCTTTGGAAATCTTGAACACCTCGCGAATCTCAACGTTGCATGTGATTTTTTCTTCATACTCCGGAGCGAGCATGCCGGTGATGGCATCTTTCACCTCGTTGATGGCGTTGTAGATGATGCTGTAGAGGCGGATGTCTATCTGCTCTTTCTCCGCCAGCTTGCGCGCGTTGAGCGAAGGACGCACCTGGAAACCGATGATGATGGCGTTCGATGCCGAGGCAAGCAGCACATCGGTCTCGGTGATTTGCCCCACGGATTTGTGAATGACGTTGACCTGTATCTGTTCGTTGGAAAGTTTCAGCATCTGGTCGGTGAGCGCTTCGATGGAACCATCCACATCGCCTTTCACAATCAGGTTCAGTTCTTTGAAGTTGCCCACCGCCAATCGTCTTCCGATTTCATCGAGTGTGATATGTTTAGTCGTGCGTATTCCCTGTTCGCGCTGAAGCTGCAGACGCCTTGTGGCAATCTCACGGGCTTCGCGCTCGTCATGCATCACCGTAAACAAATCGCCTGCCTGCGGAGCACCGCTCAGCCCAAGCACCTGCGCAGGGGCGGAAGGTCCGGCTTCCTTGACGCGCGTATTGCGCTCGTTGAACATGGCTTTCACTCTTCCGCTGTGGCAGCCGGCAAGAATGACATCTCCGATTTTAAGCGTTCCTTTCTGAACAAGAATGGTCGTTACATAGCCGCGTCCTTTATCAAGCGATGCTTCGATGACGGTGCCTGCAGCGTTGCGGTTCGGGTTGGCTTTGAGGTCAAGAATTTCTGCTTCAAGCAAGACCTTTTCAAGAAGCTGGTCAATATTTTTTCCTGTCTTGGCTGAGATTTCCTGGCTTTGGAATTTTCCTCCCCAATCCTCCACAAGGATATTCATTTTGGAAAGCTGTTCGCGGATACGCTCAGAGTTCGCATCGGGCTTGTCGGTTTTATTGATGGCAAAAACCAGGGGAACGCCTGCTGCCTGGGCGTGATTGATGGCTTCAACGGTTTGCGGCATCACGCTGTCGTCCGCTGCAATGACGATGATGGCAACATCCGTCACCTTTGCTCCGCGCGCGCGCATGGCGGTGAATGCTTCGTGACCGGGCGTATCGAGGAAGGTGATTGCCTTGCTGTTTTCAAGCGTCACTTCATAAGCGCCAATGTGCTGCGTGATTCCGCCTGCTTCTCCGGCAATAACATTTGCTTTGCGTATGTAGTCGAGCAGGGAAGTTTTTCCGTGGTCAACGTGACCCATGACTGTTACAATAGGAGGGCGAGGTTTAAGGTTTTCGGGATTATCAATCTCAGTGTCACGAATGGCTTCCTGCACATCGGCAGAAACAAATTCCACATCATGGTCGAAAGCATCGGCAACCACGGTAAGCGTTTCCGCATCGAGGCGCTGGTTGATGGAAACAAACATGCCGAGCGACATGCACGCTGAAATGATTTCGTTCACCTGAACGTTCATCATGCGCGCCAATTCGCTGACGGTAACAAATTCTGTCGCTTGTATTTTTTTGCGCTGCGTTGTACCTGTTTCGGTTTCGGCCTGCTGCTCTTCGAGGATAAACTGGCGGTGTGCTCTTGCTGCCTTCGCACTTCTCTTGCCGCCACCGCGCAGGCGATCCATCGTCTGCTTGATGCGCTCGTCAATATCCTTGCTGGTGATTTCAGTTTGCTTGGGTTCGGCTGAACGGAATTTTCTGCGCGGGGCTTCTGCCGTGCGACCGCGTTCGAATTTGCCGCTGGTGATTTCCTTTTTAAGGTCAACTTTCTTTTTGTCTTTGCGCTTGCGCTTCTTGCGTCCGCCTGCATCGCCTGCATCGTGAGCAGCTTTTTTGCGTACAGGTTCCGGGGGAAGTTCAATCTTTCCTATGATGTTCGGTCCCTGCGGCTTGTCGCGCTCAACACGGAAAAGTTTTTCTGCCTGATCCAGTGTTTCAGGGGCAGCGGCTTGCACTTCAGCTTCTGTTTCGGTTGCCGGTGCAGAAGTTTTTTTCGTTTCTTCTTCTTCTTCTTCTTCTTCTTCTGCTGCTGCTGCTGCTGCTGCTGCTTGTTTTTTCTTCGGGGTTTTTTTCCTGGTCTCCTTTGCTGTTGCTTCTTCTTTTTCCTCTTCCTTTTTCTTTTTCTTCGATGGGCGCTTCCCTGTCTCTTCCACCTCTATTTTATCAACCACCTTGGGTCCGGTGATTTTGCTTTTCGCCTTGATGACTTCATCCTTCGCTTTTTCCGTTGCCGCTTTTTTTGGTTTTGCCTCTGCTTCCAGTTGAATGGTTTCGTCCTTCTTCGCAACCGGAGGCGCTTTGGGGACTGCGGGTTTCACCGGCTCCGGTGCCGGCTTGGTAACACGCGAAGCGCTTGCGGCATCCACAACAACCGTTGTATCTTTCTTAAGTTTGCTGTCCGTAATTTTCTGCGCTTCCTTTTTCAGTTCGCGCTCCTGCTGAAATTCCTTCAGCAGGAATTCCAATCCATCGCCTGTGATTTTCGCGTTGGGATTATTTTCAATGGCAATGCCTTTCGTTTTAAGAAATTCAACAATGTGCTCAGTGCTCACGTTGAATTCCTTACTCGCTTTGCTGAGCCGTATGAAGGTTATGGTTTCGGACATTGTTGTCAAAGATACTTTTCGTAAAACGGATAACTAATAACGGATAACTTTTTCTTATTCAAATTCCGCGTTCAGAATTCTCAATACTTCGAGGACAGTTTCTTCTTCGAGGTCGGTGCGCTTGACTAAATCTTCCACGCCAAGTTCAAGAACTGATTTTGCCGTGTCGCAGCCGATGGATTTTAACTGTTCGATAATCCAGGGTTCGATTTCGTCTGAAAATTCTTCAAGGTCAACGTCCTCTTCAATGTCTTCTTCCACATCACGGTAAACATCTATTTCAAGGTCGGTCAGTTTTCCTGCAAGACGGATGTTGTATCCGCCTTTGCCGATGGCGAGAGAAACCTGGTCAGGTCTGAGGTAAACAGATGCGCGCTTGTTCGCTTCATCAATTTTTATTGAAGTGATTTTTGCCGGGCTCAGCGAACGTGAAATCAACAGCGGGAGATTGCTGGTGTAGTTGATTACGTCAATATTTTCATTTCTCAATTCACGAACGATGCCGTGAATGCGTGCCCCTTTCATACCCACGCACGCACCCACCGGGTCAATGCGGTCGTCATAGGACTCGACTGCAACTTTCGCACGTTCGCCCGGCTCGCGGACAATTTTGCGGATGGTTATCAGTCCGTCAAACACTTCCGGAACCTCCTGCTCGAAAAGTTTTTCAAGGAAGAGTGGTGAGGTGCGGGACAAAATAATTTTCGGAGTGCCGTTAATCATTTCAACACGGAGAATCACAGCGCGGACCGTGTCGCCCTTCTTGAAAAAGTCAGCACCAATCTGCTCTGCTTTCGGAAGGATGAGTTCATTGCCTTCATCATCAAGGATGAGGGTTTCTTTTTTCCACGTCTGGTAAACTTCACCGGTAACAATTTCACCGACACGGTTTTCGTACTTGCGGAACAAAGCATCTTTTTCCAGCTCGGTAACTTTTCCCATCAGGTTCTGACGTGCAGCAAGAATCGCCCTGCGCCCGAAGTCGGAAAGTTTGACCGACTCCGAAACTTCTTCACCGATTTCGAAATCGGGTTCTACTTTTATCGCCTCGGAATAGGCAATCTGCCTGGACGGGTCTTCCACTTTGTCGTCTTCAACAATCACACGATTACGGAACGCTTCAAGGTCGCCTTTTTCCGTGTTGATGATAATGTCGAAGTTTTCATCCGTCTCGTATTTCTTTTTCAGCATACTGCGGAAAACATCTTCGAGGATGCTCATCATGCTGGCGCGGTCAATGTTTTTCTGCTCTTTGAATTCGGAGAACGCGTCAGTGAGTTTCTTGTGTTCCGACTGAACTTCTTCAGTTGCGCTTATCTTTTTTGCCATCGTTATTAAGTTATTATTTATTAATGATTATTCATAATTTGCTTATGCATTCTGCCGGTGGGGAACCTCTCCTTTATGGTATCCCAAGTCAATTATTTTTTTCAGCACATCGGTGTTTA
>DATDOJ010000332.1:0-6142 GCA_035293345.1 Bacteroidia bacterium | reverse complement strand
GCTGTATCCGACATGCCTTCGGCAAGAACTTTCACAGCGTCCGTCATTTGCCCCACGGCATTTTTTCTCGATTGCAAATCAATCTTCGGAATTTCACCGCGGCTCATCTGTATGATATAATTTTTCAGCGCGTGAATCGGGCGAATCATATTGCGTGTCATATAATACACCACAAATAAAACAGTGACAATAATTATAAGCGCCATTGCCGAAAGGGTGTACATCATTTTCTGATAGGACGACTGCAGTTCAGTGTCGAGCACAGCCGCCTGCTTTCGTTTGTCGGCAATAACCTTGTGAAGCATGCCGGTGACTAAATTGTAATGTTCATTTACATTCGTTTCCAGGATTTCAGCCGCGCTGAATTTTTTCATCGGGTCCTGGTAATCGTCAAACACAGCCAGTGTATTCATGATTTGCTTTTCGAACTCGATGAGCTGGTCGAATTCGGAGATGACCCTATTCATCCGCCTGATGTTGACGGAATCTTCCCAAAGCGTCATGAGCGCCATTATCTCTCCTTTAGCTGCGGGATATTCAAAGTCCTGGTGTTCACGCAGCGCTTTCTTATCGGCTTCATTGCTCTGCATGTAAATCCAGTTGGTGACAAGCATGCTCGAACGGTTCACAAGCAGATTCAAATTCTCCATCGCTTCGACAGACGGTATATTATCTGAAATAAGTTTCTTGCTCAGCTCGTGATTCTTGTGCATGTTGATGAATCCGAACAGCGCGTTGAAGACTGTAATGTTCACTACGATGATGAAGATGATGTATATCTCCGTGTCTATGCTGAATCTTTTCGTGAACATGATTTACTGGGCATTAACGGGAATGGAAAGTTCAACTAACTCGGTGGAGAATTTCAATCCGGAATTTTTCGCTGCTGCCTGGTTCAGTTCGAACCGGATTTTATGTTCCACCACTCTAAAATTTATTGCCGAACCTTTTAAGGCAAGATTCGGTGCTTCGGTAATCACCAATGCATTTTTTCCCTTGCACTGCTTCAGCACTGTGCTGAGTTTTTTCGACCCGGAAAAAGGAATGAACACAATATCGCCCGTCACTTCACTTTCTGCGTCTATCATTTTAATGATAATCGGCTTCTGATTTATCTTTTTGTTCCGTGCAAGGGCTTCCAGCGGCTTGAGAATTGCCGATTCGCCCACGACATCAATTTCAAAAACATTTTTCTTATTGGCTGCGGGCCATTCGATGTATTTGGTGAAGTTGTAAATGAAAAGAGTTTTGATGCTGTATTCATCCTCCATGGTCAGGTTCTGCCCCAGAACGAGGGCAGGAAGAAGCGGGAGAAGAAATTTAAGTTTCATTGGTGAAACAAATTTTCGCTCACGTATTAATGACTGCTGAAATTGAAATTATACAGAAGCGAAAGATGCACTTCTCTCGACATGTCCGGCAGCGGGCCCTGATGAACGCGATAAGCATTGAACATCGAAACACAAATAAATAATATAGAAGTCCGTAAGGTGTTTTTTGCAATCATCAGAAGAGATTTTAATGATGACTTATACCTTTTCCCCTATGCGAAGGTTCTCCGTTTTCGTGGACAGAGAAGGAATAAACAAGCAAAATATTACACGAAATGAAGAAAATCAAATATTCCTCTTCGAGAGGTAAATATCCTCCTTCTTCCGGATGGCTGACTTTTCCCGGGATGTTTTGTCATCGTAGCCGCATAAATGCAGCACCCCGTGAATGATGACGCGGTGCAGTTCATCAGCGAAGGTTGTCCGGAATTTTTCTGAATTATTTCTTACACGTTCAACGGAAATAAAAATCTCTCCTTCCACCGGTGAGTTTTTTTTGTTGTACTGAAAAGCAATGATGTCCGTGTGATAATTGTGTTTCAGAAATTTTTTGTTGATGGAGAGAAGAAATTTATCGGTACATAAAACAATGTTCAACTGTTTCAGGTTTTTCTTTTCGCTTTTAAATGCCTGAAGCGCCCAGCGTTTTACAGCCGAAGAATTTCTTATTCTGAAATTCGGGAACTGATATGAAAAAAAAATCGCCACAGATTCTCAGATTTAAAAAATGCAACACGAAAATATTTGTTGCTAACACTGAACTTCAAACTTTGAACCTTGAACTTTTTTATTTCAGTTCATCGGAATCTTAAAGTAAAGCTCCACCACTCTCCCGTTCTCGGAAAAAATCACCTGGTCGCTCAGGTGCTTCATGAGAAAAATTCCGCGCCCGCATTCTTTTTCTAAATTTTCAGGAGCGGTCGGGTCGGGCAGGTTGTAGAAATCAAATCCTGTGCCCTGGTCGCTGATGGTGAATGATAAACTTCCGTCAGTCAACTGGTAGGATAAATTAATTTTCTTTTTCGGGTTGAGCTGGTTGCCGTGGTAAATGGCATTACTCACCGCTTCGGTCAGCGCCACGAGCATGTTGCCGTAGGCATCCTCGTTGACATTGAATTTATTCTTTACGTCCTCGACAATTTTTTCTACAGCGCTTAAGCTTTCGGGTTGGGAGTTTAGTTCCATCGTTACAATTTCTCCTGTGGTGTTCATTTTTCAATGGTCTGAAAGTATTCGCTTACTTTCTTTCTGTAATAAGAATTGAGTGCAGGCGGAACGGTACGAAGGAGTTCCAGCTCTTTCATCTTTAAGCGTTTATACTCCTCAAATCCCGGAGGGTTACGATGGTTAATCTCTTTTGCTGTCTCGCTCTGACGCTTTTCGTCCATGTCGCGTTCGCGCTCTGCTTTCTCTGCTTCCAGCAGGCGTGTGAGAATTTCTTCCTGCCGCTTCAGCGTTTCGTTGGTGAGCATTTTGTTCACGAGGTCTGTCTCGGTTTGCTCCATCTTGTTGGCTATGTCGTTGAGGTCACCCAATGGTTTTTTGCCTCCTTCTTTGTCAGGGTTGTTCATCTGCTGGTTCATCTTGTTCAGTTCGTTGCGGATGAACTCCTGCTCTGCCGCAAGCCGTCCGATTTCTTCGCTCATCTTCTTTCCTTCCTGTTTCGATTTTCCTTCACTCATTCCCTGCTTCAACTGCTGGATGCGGTCGTTAAGCTGCCCCTGCATCTTTCTCAACATCGCTGCCGATGACGGTTTTCCCTTGCCCGGCTTCTGGCATTGTCCTGCCTTCTTGCACTGCGCCTGCATCTGTGACAACGCCTCGTTCAGCATCAGCGCAAGATTGTTTACCGATGTCATGATGTATTGCTGGTTGCTGCGTGCCTGCGCCACAAAACGGTCCTGCAGATGGTCAATGGTCTTTTGCATGTTGTCGTTGATGATTCCTATTTCCTGGTTGACGGCTGTCTGAATCTGAACCACCCGCTTACTCAATGCAAGCAATGAGTCCTCAATCATCTTCGCATCGTCTTTCAGTTTCTGCTGCTTTTTTCCAATCTGCAGATACTGCGGATTGGTAATATCCGTGGTTCTCAAGTCCTCCATCAGGTTTTCCTGGTCGAAAGAAAGGCGAAGCAGATTTTCGAGCAGCGCGCGCAGCGCTTCCATATCTTCTTCTTCCTGCTCTGATGACATGGATTCCTGCATTTTGCTGAGCATCTCCGAAAGTTTTTTCATTTTTCCCGAAGCACTCTTCTGCGACTTGCCTGCCTTGCTGTTCTTGTTGTCGTTCAGTTCATCGCTGCTGTTCTGCATATCCTGCTTGATGTCTTTTTCTTCCGGGTCGGTGTCCATGAGCTGGTTTGGAAATTCAAGTTCCTGATTTTTTTTGAACATCTCCCTCATCTCTTTGCTGATGTCATTCATCTTTTTATTCAGGTCATCCTGTTTTTCTTTCAGTGCGTTGTTGTTTTCCTTTTTCTTTTCCGTCTGCTCCGAAAGGGTGCCCTGTTCTTTGGAAAGTTTGTCGAGCTTCTCAATGGATTCTTTCAGCGTCTTTTCAATTTCCATCTGTTTGAAAAGTTCAAGCGTGCGGTCGAGCGCTTTCTCCATTTCCTTGTTGTCGAATTTCATTTTGTCGAGCTGGTCCTGCAGTTGTTTTTTGTCGAGCTTATCCATCATCTGCTGCAACTGTTCCATGAGCTTTTTCATTTCATCGCTCATCAGTTTGTCCATCAGCTTCTGAAGCTGTTGCTGCTTGTCGGCAAGGTCAGGGTTCATGGTTTTGTACTCGGACTCCTTCACATTTTTCTTTTCGTTCTCCCTGCTTATTTCGTTTACCTTGTTTTCCAAATCCTGCTGCTGCTTCAAAAGTTCTTCCGCTTTTTTCTTCTCTTCCCATCCCGCTTCTTTTTTATCGCGCATTTTTCGCGACAATTCCTCGATATCTTTTTGCAGCTTGCGTGCCTGTTCGATGGATTGTTCCAACTGCTTCTTAATGTCTTCATTGCTTTTCTTCGTACTCTTTTCAATCTCTTCCACGGTCGGTGCTTTGAAAACCATCGTCTGCGAGCGCGCGGCTTTGGCTCCGTTCACTCCGTCATTGTCCCACACTTCAAAATAATATTCCAGTTCATCGCCCGAGTGAATCTGCGCATTGTTCATATCCCAGTAATGATAGAACTGGTCCTGTGTTGTGTTTCGGCTGAAAGAAATATTCTCAGAATAAATTTTGTTTTTGTCTGCGCCAGTCGTGTCGCTGGTTTTCAGGTAGCGGTAATTGAATGTTAGTTTTGTGAAGCCGTAATCATCCTTGATAATTCCTTTGAAGTAAACCCTCTTGTCAGAGAGCGAATCGCGCTGCTCTTCGGAAGTGATGGACGGATAGGCATCGGCAATCACGTTAATCGAATAAAGCATAGAATCCTTCGAAGCAAGCAAATCCGAAGCGACATGCACAGAGTAATTGTTGCTCTGCAAAAATTTTCTGCCGAACTCAAAATTATTTTCTCCCCTGCGCGATGATGTTACCATCGTGTCATGAAAAGAAATATTCACCCGCGATGTGTTGCGCGTGTTGAAAGTCCAGTTCACTTTTGTTCCGGCAGGAATCACGAGGTCGCCCGTGTTTTGCAGATGCTCGCCTGCCTTTCCCAGGTAGGCAGGATAATCCAGTGCGATGTCAAAATTCATCAGCACAGGATTAGGCAGCGCATCGAGCGTGAACTCGGGCGAATACCATCCATCGGCAAACAAGCGGAAGCGCGAACTCTTCTGAAGATTTTTGAACAGGTAATGAAACTCTGTCTTGTTTTCTTTTTCCAATTTGAACTGGGTTCCCTCAAGTTCAATGTAAGCGGCATCAGGAATTTCCTGTCCGTTCACTTTCACGTTCAGTTGAAAATCTTCCTGCTGAATCGCTTTGAGATTGTCGTTGAGAATTTCAAACGTGAACGGAGCGGGCTTTTCAAAATAGGTGCGGTGTTCAATGAGGCGCTTGGTGCCTTCCCCGATTATGCTTTTGTCGGCAATAAAAATCCCGACAAGAACCATCAGCGGAATCAAAGCGTAGCGCAGATATTTTTTATTCTCTCCAAGATTGATTGCCGATGCAAACGGTACGGGTTTCAGCTCGATGGTCTTTTGTTCGATGCCTGCGAGAACAAGTTCGCGGCTTGTTCGAAGTTCGAGCGCGGTTTCATCCGCCTGCTGATGCAGTTGCAAAACATTCAGCAGCTTGTCCTGCACTTCAGGAAAATGCTGACCGATGATGACAGCCGCCTGCGCGTGTGAAATTATTTTTCCGTAGCGGTACAGGTGGCTGAGCGGAATCACAACATACCTGCCGATGATGAAAAGATTTCCTCCAACAAAAGAATAAAACAAAACAGTGCGGAGCGTGGTGCTGAAGTGCCCGAAATATTCCAGCGTGGTAACGGCAAGATAAAACGCAAGCAGCAGCGTGAAGCTGTATATCGCTCCGCGCAGCAGCCGGTTCTTGTAATACTTGCGGATGAAGGCATCCAGCTTTTCGATGAGTAGAGTGTAGTTGTTCATTGTCTGTAAACCGCAAAGTTACGATTGTAACGCAAGAGGGAGAAAAGTATTGCTTTCCCTCTGAAAATTGGGTGAGGGGCTGTGCGTACGCTGCTGTGATGCCGTCCCGATAGTTATCGCATAGGCGTCAACCTAAGAACGCGAGTTATGACACATTTTGTTGTTGAAAACACGTTGGCAACAAGTGATTGATAAAAGTAAACAGGTGCGTATTAGATGAAATTAAACTTCAACATCTAATGGCATCTAAAAACA
>DATDOJ010000331.1:0-5220 GCA_035293345.1 Bacteroidia bacterium | reverse complement strand
TTATTTTTACTTTTTTAATTTCGCAAGAGGTCTAATGTCATAATGGCAATTGCGAAAATCTTTGTTTTCGTCCACATGAGTTTTGCTTTCTGTGTTCATCGCTGTAAAACCGGCTTCTGCAAGGAAGTGAATTAATTCCTTCGCGCTTGATGATTGCTGCTTCAGGTTATTATCATCAAGTTCGATATAAAGAACTGGTGAATATTTCCTGATAGTGTTCATTGCTCCCCTCAGCACATTAAATTCAAATCCTTCAACATCAATCTTTATCAAATCAACCTTGGACAAGGAAACTTTATCATTAAGAAAATTATCAAGTGTGTTGACTTCCACTTCTGAATAATCGGAAGATGTTGTGGCACCCGGAACTGCAATTCTTTTTCCTCCGCTGTTAAACTCAATTACATTTTCGAGTATAAATTTTCCCGGCTTATCACCCAGTCCGATTTGGGTTACTTTGATATTAGTGAAGTTATTTAATGTAATATTTTTCTGAAGTTGGCTGAAGTTTACAGGGTCAGGTTCAAAGCCAATGACTAATCCTCCTTCACCGGTAATCTTAGCCATGTTTAACAGCGAAAATCCGATGTTGGTGCCAATGTCAATTATTATGTTATCCGGATTGCATAAAGCAAACAGTTCGGTTTGGGATGGATTTTTAAAACCATAGTAAATATAGTGCCCAATATAGTCGTGAATGTCCACTTCGAAATTAATTCCATGATACCTGACTTTTCGGATTGTACCGGGAGGATACTGATAACTGTTCGGAACTATTTTTCCTAAGAACGAGTAATAATTCCTATCTGTGGTAAAAACACAGAGCAAAGAATCAAGACGAGTAGTCCTGAAGACACTTCTAAAAATATCGAGGAAGCGGGTTTTAAAATTCATAATGCTTTTTATTGAATATGTCACCGCCTGCCGCTGCACCAGTATTTCATTCGACCGAAACGGAATTCGCTTGCCAGCACTAAAAGTCCGGATTGGATAATGATTTCTTCGAGCGATTCTCTGTCAAATTCGGTGACATGGTCTGCGTCTGTATAAATAAGGTTGTTCCCCATTGCACTCCGGTAAAGGTTTGAATAAGTGGCTTCAAAATCCGGCACTTCAATATAAAACAGTTTTGACTTACCGGATATTGATTTAAGAAATTCAGCAGGCTCTTCAAGATGTTCGAGCAAATGACAGAGAATGATTACATCGAACGTTTTATCCTCGTTGAGTTCAAAGTAGTTGAAGATGTCAGTGCAGATAATCTCAACTTTTGTATTTCTGAGTTTCTCTTTTGCAATTTCGACAGATACCCTGTTGTGGTCAATCCCTATGATGTTTTGCGTTTTGGAAATTATTTCTACAATTACATTACCTCTTCCGCAGCCTACGTCCAGCACCAAAGCATCAGAGGCAATCCTGGTATGCATAAAACCATCGCCTGCATATTGAGAAATTCTTAAATCCGTCCTGTATGCCTGTTCAAGCGACAATCGGTTGAATATCCATTCGAGGTCGAGAAAAAGTTTAAGTTTTTTTTTCTGGCTAAGCGGAATGAATGGCTGTAACCCATAAATTATACTCATCAACCAACTTCGCTTTTTATTGCGCTCCAATTTAATCATGATTGTTCAACAGCGTGTCGCTTGCTTTATTAAATATGGTTTACAGTCCCCATGCCTTAAGCAGTGGCGCATTATTGTTTTCAATGGTATGGTATTTTCTGACCCAATCTATCTGAGCGGACTGATCAGGCAGTTTTCCGTTCAAAATATTTTCAATACATTCTATCACTACATTTTCGAGATTATTCACAGTAGCAATATTAATCGGGCACTTAGGGAAAAGATATTTTTTCAGATGTTCATCAACGTAGCAAATTGCCTGTTTGCCAGATGCAAGAGCCTCTAAACTTAATAAACCGTACCATCCGGTTATTAGCTGATCGATAATAATATCGGCTTCGTTGTAGTGTTGAAACATTTCATATCGCGAAGAAGAATACGTAGTGTTTCTCTTCTTATTTGTTTCTGAAGGGAGAATCAGCCTGATATTGTATTCGCGTGTTGCAGCAATTTTATTCAGAATATTTATGATATAATCAGTACCCTTGGTCTGTGTATGTTTTATGTTTGAAGGAGAATGAAGAATGATAATTTCTCCTTGATGTCTTTTTACGTTTGCGGCTTTATTTAATTCATTTAAAAATTTTTCTAAGTCAAGCAACACAGGAAAGTAAGTTGCTTCTGGAATAATTTCCAACAAGTCAGGGCTGGAAACAAGAATCTCATCCGCGTAATTTTGTGTATCTTTAATTAATTTTTTTTGCCAAGGGAGGGATTTGGGAAAATTATCAAGACCGTTCAAATATTGTTTTATGTTTTTTGCTTTCCAGTAACTATAATCCAAACTTCTGATATCGCATCCGACAAAATGCATGATAATTCTTTTACCAAAAATCTTATACACCATTAATTCAAATTGTCTCACTTTTCTTGGCAACAATGTTTCTCCAGAGAGAAAATGAAAAATATCATAACGAAAAAAAAAGAAAAAAAAAATCAACGTTGCACGGGACCAGCGATACCACACATTCCGTCCAGCAAAATGATATTCATATGTATAAGATAATTTATAGTGTTCTTCGGGAAGTATAAATATCGCCAATGACTCTGGCTTAAGTTTTTTGAAATGATATTTTTGAATATAATTTGAATACGTTTCTATTCTGTGACCAATATCAACGGCACCGAATAATATTTTCTTTTTCATTGGTTAATTTCAAATTAAGAAATGCAAAGCACGAATGTTGAATTTACACTTATAAATTGTAATAGCAGAATTAAGCTGAAAATAAAATAACAAACTTTCTACTATGTTCAGCAGCAACTCAAATACCGGACTGCTTTCTCAAAAATGAATTTATTTTTTTGAGAACCTCGGTCGGTTGTGCAGGATTTCCGGCAACAGTTTGATTTACCTCAACCCGTTTGATAACTACAGCGCCCATTCCTACAACCGCACCATCACCAATTTCTCCTTTATTGATTACGGAAGCAGACGGAGCCAGCCAGCAATTTTCTCCTACCCTTACGCTTCCTCCAATCATAGAATTTGCTATGACAAGAGAATTTTTGCCAATGAAAACTCCATGTGCTATATGCACAAGGTTGTCAATCTTAACGTACTCGGAAATTATGGTTGAACCCAATACCGCCCGGTCAATGCAAGTGTTGTTGCCTACTTCCACAAAGTCACTTATGACAACGTTTCCAAGGTGAGGCATCAGAATATATTTTCCGTTCTCCTCCTTCTCATATCCGAAACCGACTCCTCCGATTGTATTGTTGCATCCGATGACAACAAGATTTCCGATTATTGTTCCTCTGTGTACTACCGTATTGTGTCCGATTTTTACATTGCTTCCTATACTGCAACCTTCTTCAATAATAACATGATGCCCGATGGAACATCCTGAACCGATTTTTACTGACGGATGTATTACCACAGTGGCGGCAATTCTATTGTTGCCACCGAGTTCATTTTTTTTATCTGCAAACAATTCCATGACTTTCAGAAATGCAAGGCGGGGATGGGAAACCATCAGATAATTAATTTTTTTATTCAGTTTTTTACCGGCAGTTTCCCGGCTGCAAATAACAGTACCTGCCTGAAGCAACACAATTTTATCAGCGTATTTTTCACTGCACCAAAATATAACATCTTCTCTTTTATTCCCAGTATTTAATTCAACAGGTTCATTAATATCATCGCCCGCATGCAGGATTATTTCAGCATCCTTTAAAACGGAAATTATTTCATTCAATTTCATAGCTCACCCTCAAAATATATTTTTCCGATATTATCAATAAATAGTTCTGACAACTTCAAACGCTTCTGCATATTCTGTTCCTATCTGAACTCCTCTTACGCTTGCGAGCGACCTGATAAAATTGGCATTGGCGTATAATTTATGTTTCTGCGATTTATACTGTGCGAGCGCTTTTATTTTTTTGTCAATTTGTTCCGAATTTATTTTGACAAAACATGTAGTGGAGAATGATAAATTATTCCATGGCATTTCATAGCATAAAATAGTTGAAAACTTAAAAGCCCTGATGCCTTCATTGGAAACCGTATAATGGTCCTGGTGAATATCATTGATAGAAGGAATAATTACCAGATCCGGCTTTATGCTGTTCTTAAGCTTTATTATGTCCTCGAGAATTTCCTGTCTTCTGTAATTAAATGTACGTACTTCATAATCGAACAGGATTAAATTTTCAGGAGCGATACCGAGAATTTTTGTAGCCGTTTTTACTTCAGTAATCAGTATGTCAGGAGGGAATTCTTTAAGTACAGATTGCCTGCATGCGGAGAAAGCGGCATAAAACACTTCGCATCCGCTTTCAATGAGCCGGGCAATGGTGCCACCGCATCCAAACTCTCCGTCATCAGTATGAGGGGCAAATATTACAGCACGCTTGTAAGTCAGATTCATCAGTGATTGGTTTTAAGCAAAAGTATTCCTATTTTTCTTTCAATGCGCTATCACTTTTATTATTTATATTATTGCCCTGTTTCAGAAAGGCGAAGAGGGCAATGTAGCTCCATGTCAATTGCGAATACTCTTTAATAATGATTTTTTCTTTTTTTAATTCAGTAACTGCTTCATGAAGGTAATCTTTGAAATACGATGACTTCAGCCATTCCGCCTGTGGCGGCTCGTAACCGATTTTATCTTTCCGCCATGTGATTTCAGGAGGCAAAATATTTTCCATGCTTTTCCTGAGAATATATTTTGACCATCCGTTGCTCAGTAACATTTCATCAGGAAGCGTGAACACAAATTCCACCAGAGAGTGAAAGAGAAACGGCAACCGCACCTCGACAGAATTCGCCATGGCATTCCTGTCAGCATAGCGAAGCAATTCGTTAAGCCCGCGTGTCATCATCGAGTAATATAAATTCTGCTTCAGCGATGTTGGTTTAAGAATCGGATTATGCCCGCTACGAAATGACGAAACCAGATCGGGATGAATACCGAGAAAAAAAGGTGATGTAACAGAAGTAATTTTCTTCCTCATCTCCGAAACAAATGAATACGATTTCATGTGATAAGCGCCCCAGATGAAACCCAATCCTTTCCGAACCGGTTCAACTCCAAGCAGATTAATCCGTGCTGTTTCCTCCGTGTGTAAGCGGCTCCTGTTCTCCCGGAAA
>DATDOJ010000330.1:0-14449 GCA_035293345.1 Bacteroidia bacterium | reverse complement strand
ATTTCATTCGTGGCAAAAACAGAAGTACGTGCTAATCCTTCGCTTATGCCCGAAGCTCCGGCACTGGCGGTACAAAAACTTCTTAAGCAAACAGGATTAACTATGAAAGAAATGAAAGTGGTGAAAGATCATAATCCCTTCGCAGTGAATGATGCTCTATTTGCCAAAGTGATGAATTACGACTGGCATAAAATGAACAACACCGGCAGCCCGCTCGTGTGGGGACATCCGCAGGGACCGACATTAACGAGAGTGCTCATTGAGGCGCTGGAAGAAGCAGTTGACCTGGGCGGAGGTTATGTTCTCGTTTTCGGATGCGCGGCTGGAGATGTGGGCATAGCGGCAATTTTTCATGTAGAATAAAATTAACTTATAAAATAATCGAGATATGAATTCAATGCGACAATCAACACTGGAAACTCTGGGACTGGGAACGGTGCTTGAAATATTTAAGAACGGAAAACTTCCCGTTGATACGGAAGCTTTGGTCACAAAAATATTTGGAAAACCGGGTGAGCGTGGAGCTATGGTTATCTCGGGAGCCAGCGGAATTGTGGGCGCAGGAAAAGTGATGCAGTTCGCTTCGCGGCTTCTTCCATACAATGTTCCCATCATCGCGCTTGACCTTCCGGGCGCACCCGATGGAATCGGAAAGCAATATGATGGATTGCAAACGGCATTCGGAAGAGAAGGCGCTAATGACATCATGAAAAATATCATTCGTCTGAACTACGATGGTAAAACTCTTCCTGATTCACTTGCTGCTTACAAACCAAAATTTTTGCTGGAAGCAATTCCCGAAGTGCATGACCTGAAAAAAGCGCACTACGAACTTTTCAGAAAAAAATTTCCGGGCATAGTCATTTATTCCGTCACTTCCGGATTTCCATCTTCGCAACTTGGTGTGAACATTGCGCATCCCGCATTCCCTCACGAGATAAATAAAATTTTTGAAATCGTTGAAGACAAACCATCAGCAACAACACAATTGCTTTGGTCACTTGGGTTGATTCCAATTTCCGTGAGCGATGATTGGTCGTTTGTACTGGACGTTTTTTTCTGCGGACTCCTGCTTGCGGGACTGAGATATCATGAACAAACAAATACACCATTCTGGAAAACAGATAAACAACTGCGAAAGCTAATCGGAGCAAATCCTTTTCGCGCACACGATGTCATTGGTGCGAAAGGAGCAAACTTTCTTACATGGTCATGCCTCCATCACTTAAGTAAAAAATACGGAGCACTTTTCACACCAGCTGCTGATCTGGATGAAAGAAAAGACAGCGGACAGAACTGGTATCCGCTGGATCATTTCCGCCCGATGGTGAACTGGAGCATGGATAAAGAGGAGGAAGAAATTTTTCGCGCCCTTATTCTCGGACCGTTATTCCAGATGACATCCATCATGCTGAAAGAAAAACGCTCTCACCTTTCTTCGATGAACGTCATTGCGGAACTCTGCGCACAGTTCACAAGGGGACTTTTAGCAACAGCAAGAAATTGCGGAGAGAAAGAAATAATCAGCATCGTAAAAAAGTATCACAAACTTCATCCGGAATCTGCTTCAACAAAATGGTATCCCGAAGAATTTAAAAAAATGGATTCAGCGGAATGGCAGCAATTGTATGTAAATGCCGAGCATGATGGAAAAGCAGGAGTCATCACCATCAGCCGCGAAAGTTATAACAGCGATGTGAATGCTGAACTGAACCGCGCCATGGATTGGCTGAAGAAAAATAAAATCAATCGCGTGATTGTTACTTCCGATTTTCATCTCTCCACACAAATGGTTGGTGCTGATACCAATGAATTTTTCCCTGCCATAACTGAAGCGAAAGCAGGAGAGCGGATTGCCGCCACATGGTCAACCACAGCAAGACGGTTGTACAAAGAATTTGAAATCTCAGTTGGATTTATAAATGGAAAACGCTGCATGGGCGGAATGCTCGAACTGATGATGCACTGTCATTATCTCCTTTCTGTTGATGACACAATTCTCTCTATGCCCGAAGTAACGCTGCCTGTAGTTCCGGGAATGGAGGGCTGCCACTGGGCACTTCGTAAAGCTGACAAGGAAGGAAGAAAACAACTTGTTAAAATGCTGCTGGAAGGAAAACCGGTGAAAGCAAAAGAAGCCGTTGGCTGGCTGGTAGATTTTTCAGGTTCGCTGGAAACATCATTGAAAAAAGCATGGCAGATTATGCAGAAAGGAACTTCAGTTCTTCCTTTAAGAAAAGTAGAAGAAAATTCTATCGGAAAAATTTCTTTTGATGAAAAAATCTTTTACGGTGCAAACGGAAAAGAGGAATCAGTGAAAGCCATTGCAAAATGCATTGAGGATTCCTGCAATGCAAAACTTTCTGAAGCCATCAGCATCCAGGCAATACACTCCGCGAATTTTATGGTAACTAAACTTTGCAGGAAAGGCAAAGTGGGAAGTGAATATGATAAAATTATGACGGTATGAACATAAAAAAAGTTTTTGAAGTCCGAGGTCACGCGCGTGGCGGACAGGGAATGGTTACAGCTTTTGAAATTCTGGCAAAAGTTTTCAGCTACAGTAAGAATTATGAAGTGCAGGCATTCCCGTTTTTCGGAGTAGAACGGACAGGTGCACCCATACAGGCGTTCCTGCGGATTTCTCCTGATGCAATTCTAAATCGCAGCAATATTTATAATCCGAATCTTGCTGTTGTATTTGATGAGGGACTGATTGAACAGACAAATGTTTTTGACGGTTTGCCAGAAAATGGAATTATTTTAATTAACACAGATAATCATCCTTCGTTTTATAAAGGCAAGGCAAAAAATATTTTCACGGTGCCTGCAACAAAAATCTCTCTTGAAAAAAAGTTGGGAAGCAAATCACTTCCTATTGTAAATGCCGCTATGATTGGAGCGATTTTAAAAATTCTTGATGCCGGTATAGATGACGCAAAAATAATTATCAGCAAAGAAGTTCCCTCGAAACCTGAAGCAAATTCACAAGCTGCTGAAATCGCTTTTCAAAGTGTTGTAGGATTTACCGACTCATCTTTTCACAAAACAATTTCAGCAAATATTAAACTAACTGCATCGCCCAATGGATTACTGTCTGTTCCTTATTGGGATAAACCGATGTCGCTGAACAAAACCGGCAACTGGCGAGTGTTTGAACCCGTGTATATAAACCGCCAGCCGCCCTGCACAGAAAATTGTCCTGCTGGAACAGATGTGAGAATGTTTGTCAAACTTGCTTCGGAGAAAAAATTTGAAGAAGCATACAGTGTAATCTATTCTCATAATCCTTTCCCTTCTGTTTGCGGAAGAGTGTGTCCGCATTTCTGCCAGCAGAATTGTAACAGAAATATTTTTGATGAACAGTTAAACATTGGCGCCATTGAGCGTTTTGTTGGCGATAATAATTCATCGTATCATTTCAACCCGTCACCGATTCTTTACAAGGAAAAGATTGCCGTAGTTGGTTCCGGTCCTTCAGGACTCACTGCTGCTTTGCGTTTGCGGCAGATGGGGTATCCCGTAACAGTTTTTGAAGCACTGCCGAAAGCCGGGGGTATGATGCGAACGGGCATTCCTGAATTCCGGCTTCCTGAAAAAATTCTTGACAGAGAAATTCAAAAAATCACCGAGCAGGGCGTGAAAATTATTTTGAATAAAAAAGTTTCGGTCAGTGAATTGGAAAATATTTTTTTCGCTGTTGTTGTCGCTGTCGGTTCGCACATCGGAACCGATATGAATTTGCAAAATGAAAATGAAATCATTGAAGGAATAAATTTTTTAAGAGAAATAAAATTTAACGAAAACAGAAAATCAATATGCAAGGGAGATAAAGTTGCAGTTATCGGTGGCGGCAATACTGCTATTGATGTAGCAAGAACTGTTTTGCGATTGGGCGGGAAGCCAGTAATTTATTACCGGAGAACACGCCAGCAAATGCCTGCTATCGCTAATGAAGTTGAAGAAGCGCTGAAGGAGGGAGTGAAGATTGAATTTCTCACCTCGCCTGTGAAGCTGGAGAAAAATAAAAAAGGTGATTTTAAAATCACGATGGTGAAAATGAAATTAGGTGAAGCAGATGATTCCGGAAGAAGAAAACCATTTCCAATAAAAAATTCTGAAATAAAAATTTCTGTAAATAAAATTATCAAAGCAACCGGACAAGTTTTTGATGATTTTGTTTTTGCAGACACGACAGTGAAAACGAAGCAAGGAAGAATTGATTTTGCAAATGAAAATATTCCCGTTTTCTGTTGCGGTGATATGGCATGGGGTGGAACAGTTGTGGAAGCAATCGGTAGTGGCAATGAGGTGGCAAGTGAAGTTAATTCTTTTCTGAGAAAAGCAGATTATGCAAAATCACGAAGAAGCAATGATGTTGTATCTGCAGACCAAATAAATTTCGCGTACTATCTGCCGACACCGGGAAATCCAAATCCATTTAAGAAAGTCAAAAAAATATTCAATGATTTTACTGAAGTAGTTCAGGGACTGCCCTCAAATAAAATTGTTCAGGAAGCATCACGCTGTTTGCATTGTGGCGATTGTTTTAACTGCGGCAACTGTTTTAATTTCTGTCCCGATGCTGCAATTTCTATTGATGAAGAAAATCGCCTGCGCATTGATTATGATTATTGCAAAGGGTGCGGAATATGTATTCGCGAATGTCCCTGCTCGGCATTACGGGTTGAAGAAGAAAATAAATTAGTTGAAACAGAATAAATAATTTACAGATGAAAACAGAAGTAGCAATTTTAATTCCCAAAAGAAAAGAAATAAAGCGGCACACTAAAAAAGTGCTGAAAGGAAATTCTGCAGCAGCAGAAGCGGCAAAAATCTGCAGGGCAACATTTGTTACCGCCTATCCCATCACACCACAGACAACCATAGTAGAAGAAATTGCGTCAATGATTGCACGCAAAGAATTTGATGCGACTTCCGTGAATATGGAAAGCGAACACTCGGTGTTTGCCGCACTCAAAGGAGCAGCATTGACAGGAAAAAGAGTATTCACAGCAACCAGCGGACAAGGTTTGCTTTATGCTCACGAAGTGCTGCACGCAATCGCACATCTGAGGTTGCCGATTGTTGCATGCAATGTCGGTCGCCCGTCTTATCCATGGAATATCTGGTGCGACCAGAGTGATTCTATCGCTCAACGTGATACGGGATGGATTCAATTTTACTGTGAAAATTCTCAGGAAGTTTTAGACACTATTATTCAGTCGTACAAAATCTCTGAACATCTTTTACTCCCGACATTGGTTGTGCTGGATGCATTTTATGTGAGTCACACTAATGAAAATGTTTTTATTCCTGAACAAAAATTAGTAGATGAATATTTACCGTCACGAAAGAAAAGTGATTCGGATATTGATATAGATAATCCGAAATCATTTGGCGGTTTGGTTGCGCCTGATATGTATGACAAATTCAATCGTCTTTTTTGGGAAGACATGAATAAAGTGGAAGACGAAACGATAAAAGCAGGAGAAGAATTTGAAAAATACTTCGGAAGAAAATATGCTGCTGTTGAAGCAGCGAACATTCATTCAGGAACGAAAATTATTTTGATAACTCTTTCATCCATCACCACAACTGCAAGAGGAGTCATCCAATCGCATCCCGAAGTGGGGTTGCTGAAAATTCGTTTGCTCAAACCATTTCCGAAAAAATCCATTTTAAAAATTCTGAAAAAAGTAAATGGCGCTTGCATTCTTGTAACCGTTGACAGAAATTTTTTAGGAGACAACGAAGGAGCATTGATGCAGGAAATGAAACGCGCTTTATATGGAAGGACCGGAAAAATTTTCGGAGTGTATGCAGGGCTTGGAGGAAGAGATGTCCCACCGTCAACGATTGAAAAAATCATCAGCATTGATTTCAATTCAGCAGAAACAAAAGAAATAATTTGGATTGATAAATAAAATTTCAAAATGAAAACAGAAAATAATTTTTTGATTGAAGAAGAAAATGTCTATTGCGGTGCATTGAGTTGCCGAGGATGCGGATGGTCGTTGCTGGCTCGCCATATTTCCAGCGTGATGGGAACGAAAACAGTTTATGTAGTTCCCGCCTGCTGCTTCTCCATCATTGCAGGACCGTACCCGATGAACATGCTGAAAGGAACTGTGGTTCATTCTTTATTTGCTGCCGGTGCCGCTACCGCAACAGGCATTCGTCACGCATTAGAGAGGCAAGGAAAAAATGAATCTCGGGTTGTGGTGCTTGCCGGTGATGGCGGAACTTTTGACATCGGTCTGCAGTCATTATCGGGCGCTGCAGCAAGAGGAGAGAATTTTATTTTCATCTGCAACAATAATGGTGCTTATATGAACACTGGCGTTCAATCCAGCACTGCTACACCGATGGGCGCTGTGACAACAACTAATCCTGATGGAAAAAATACCAATGCGAAAGATTTGATGGCAATTATTGCAGCACACAACATTCCTTATTTCGCCACCGCATCGCTTGCTTTTTTAGATGACTTGAAAAACAAAATAGAGAAAGCAAAAACTATTACCGGCTTCCGTTTTATTATGATTGATAGTCCTTGTCCACCCGGACATAAGTACGCACCGGAACTGTCCATTGAAATTTCACGACTTGCTGTCGAAACAACTTTCTTTCCGCTCTACGAAGCAGAAAACGGAAAATATAAAATCAATTATTTCCCAAAGAAGAAAATTGTAGTTGATGAATTGCTGAAACAACAAGGGCGGTTTTCACATTTGTTCAGCAATGGTTCTTCAAAACTGATAAATAGTTTACAAAAACATGTAGATGTTGAATGGAAAAAATTATTGACTAAAGTTCAAAATTAAATGTTGGAAATTATATGAAAGTGCTGTTAGCAAAACCAGGTTTAGACGGACACGATGTCGGAGTGAAAGTGCTGGCGCATGCACTTAAGGCAGCAGGACATCAGGTTGTTTATACCGGCTTAAGAAAATCCATTGAAGAAATTGTACAGAAAGCAAAAACAGAAAACCCGGATGTAATTGGCTTATCAATTCTTTCAGGAACACATCAGATTCTTTGTGAAAAGATGAATGCGGAAATGAAAAATAATAAAGTAAATATTCCCTGGATAGTTGGTGGAAATATTCCAGCTGAAGATGTGAATGCACTGAGAAAAACCGGGGCGATAGAAGCATTTCCGACAGGAACACAAATTGAAACAGTGGTGAACTACATCAGCAATTTCAAAAAATAGTTTTTAAGATGGAACCTTCAGTCGTGCAAAATAAAAAAGAAGAAATCAAAAATGTTTTTCTTGAGTCAGGATTAGAAGTAAAACCATTGTACACATTCACTGATGAGTACAAAAAAAATCCCGACTTCAAAGAAGAACTTCCCGGACAATATCCTTTCACACGTGGAATTCATCCGATGATGTACCGCAAGCGCCCGTTCACTATCCGGCAGTATGCAGGATTTGCAAGTCCGGAAGAAACCAACGAGCGTTTTAATTTTCTGATTAAGAACGGACAAACAGGATTGAATGTAGCGTTTGATTTGTCAACTCAATGCGGTTTGGATTCCGATGACCCGCGGGCACTTGGCGAAGTTGGAAGAGTGGGAATGGCAATTGATACACTGGAGGATTTTGAAATTGCATTCAACGGAATTGACCTTGACAAGATTACTGTTTCTTTAACAGTAAACGGTTCAGCGATTGTTTTGATAGCGATGTATTTTGCTCTTGCAGAAAAAAGAGGATACGATTTAAAAAACCTCCGCGGTACAGCGCAGAATGATATTCTCAAAGAATTTATCGGAAGAGGAACATGGATTTTTCCGGTTGACAAATCAGTGAAACTTGTTGTAGACACGATTGAGTATTGTGCACAACATGTTCCGAAATATTCTCCGGTGAGTGTGTGCGGATATCACATCCGTGAATCAGGAGCAAATCCTGTTCAGGAAATGGCGTATGCTTTTTGCATCGCAAAAGCATATTCGGATGAAACCATGAAACGTGGAATTGATATTGATGAATTTGCTTCCCGCCTTTCTTTCAACTTCGATATCTATGGAAATTTATTTGAACAGATTGCAAAGTTCAGAGCGGGAAGAAGACTGTGGGCGAAAATTATGCGCGAAGAATATCAAACTAAAAAAGAAGAATCGTGCTGGATGCGGATGATTGCCGGAGGCGGTGGAGCAGGTCTCACAAAAGAGCAACCGGAAAATAATATTGTGCGAACAGCTTACTACGCTTTAGTCAGTGCGCTTTCAGGAACGCAAACGATGGCGCTTTGCACTTACGATGAAGCGTTCACAATTCCAACCGAAAAATCTGCTGAGATTGCTCTTCGCACCATGCAGATTATGATTAAAGAAATGGGAATTTGTGATACTGTTGACCCGCTTGGTGGTTCTTATTATGTTGAGACGCTTACCAACCAAATGGAAGCTGCAATAAAAAAAGAAATGACTAAGGTGGATGAACAGGGAGGAATAATAAAAGGTGTAGCAACAGGAAAAATTCAGGAAGCAGTTTCTCATCAGGCATACCAAAGGGAAAAAGCAATTCAGGATGGCGTAATATTAAAAGTGGGAGTGAACTGTTTTAAAAAAGAAGAAGCGAAACGCGCGATAGAATTTCATCCTTACAATATCGAAGCAGCAAAAAGACAAGTAGAAAAACTAAAACGAAAACGTGCTGAAAGAAATAATGAAAAAGTAAAACTGTTACTTAATGTTGTTCGCGATGATGCAATTAAAAATGTCAACCTGATGCCGTCTGTTATTTCGGCTGTGAAAGAATACGCAACCGTGGGAGAAATTATTGGTGCCCTGAAGGAAGTGTATGGCGAATACGATGAACCGATTTTTTTTTAATAAAATGCTCGAACAAAAAACGATATTAAGTTTAGAACAGGCGCTCGCTCTTCCCTACGCAACTCAGCGTTTTGCGCAGTTGGGATGGAGAGTGATTCGTATTGAAGCACCTGCTGAAGGAGATGAAAATGCGGGCGATCCCAATCGTTACGTAGGAACTGATTTGGGATTTCACGATTTACATTCTTATTACATCGCTCCGAATATCGGGAAGGAAGCAATCACAATCAATCTCCGGAAAAAAGAAGGACAGGACTTGCTGAAAAAAATTATTCGTGAATTGAACGTTGATGTGTTTATGTGCAACACGCTTCCGAAAAGGTACAAGCAACTCGGAATTGATTTTAAAACATTGAAAGAAGCAAATCCAAATCTCATCTGGTGCGGAATTTCTGCAATGGGACCTGATTATCCTGACGGTGCAGGATACGATCCTGCATTTCAGGCATTCATGGGGTTCACTTTTTTAACAGGGGAACAAAATGGGAAACCAGTTCCTTGCGGCATACCCGTTATTGATTTGAAAGCAGGGGATGAAGCATTCACACAGGTTTTGCTTGCGATTATGGAGCAAAAAGAAAAATCAGGAGGACCTGTCCCGATAAAGTCGGGAAAAGAAATTCATATCTCTATGGCTCAATGCGCGGCAAGCTGGTTGATCACAGCATTGCCGCAACTGAATTTTATGAAAAGTGATGATGCACTTTTCAGTCGAAGCGGAAATGAACACCGCAGTTTTATTCCTTGCAATATTTATCCTACAAAAGACAGTTTTGTTTACCTCGCTATAGGAAATGATTCGCAGTGGGCGAAGTTTACGGCACAAAAAGGATTTGAAAAACTGTCAACAGAAAATAGAAAGACGAATGAGGGGAGGTTGCAAGACAAGGAAAGTATTTATAGTGAAATCGGTGAACACACAAAACAATACACAACCAAAGAGTTTGTTGATCTCTGTCTTGCACTGGATCTTTCGGTTGCCCCCGTTAATTCCATCAAGGAAGTGGCACAGTTGGAATTTGTAAATAAATATTTTATGAAAACAATACTGCCAAACGGGAAGCTAGCAAAATTTTCTCCTGCTTCACATAACACAGAATTTCTGGAGAAAAATAAATTTCTGTTGAAATGTGCGCCACGATTAGGAGAGCAGAATGAAATTGTAATGGAGCAAATTGGACTCAATGAGGATGAAATAAAAAATCTGCATAATGAAAGGGTGATTTAGAAAATGCTTAAGCAAATCATTGACATATTAACTTCTTACGAGAAGCCGAAAAAAGTTTGCGTAATGGGAAATGTCGCCATCGCGCGTGGGGCAATTGAAGCGGATGTTTGCGGAGTATTCTCTTACCCGGGAACTCCGTCAACTGAAATTTCCGAGGTGTTCAAATTTGTAAACGAGTTTCTAAGTAAAAAAGAAAATCAGGAAGAATATCCGCAGCAAACCGAGCGCAAAATATATTTTGAATACAGCATAAACGAAAAAATTGCGCTTGAAAAAGCCATTGCTTATTCCATAGGAAACAAAAGCTCGATGTGTGTGATGAAAAATGTGGGAATGAATGTGGCGAGTGATGCGCTGATGAGCATTGGGTATCAAACCATCATTGCACCGCTGGTGATTATTATTTGTGACGACCCGGGTTGTCATTCAAGTTCCAATGAGCAGGATTAACGTTACTGGGGACCTATGGCTTCCGTTCCTGTTTTTAATCCTGCCGCGCCTGCCGATGCAATCGAAATGACCAAACAGGCATTCAAACTTTCTGCTGAAATTAAGTTACCCATGATTGTGCGAACCACTACCCGTGTTTCGCATTCGCGCGGAATAATTTCTTATAAAAATATTCAAGATGAAAATCGCTCACCGCGGTTTGAGCGGATGCCGGAACACATCAATATTCCTGCACGCACGGCTGCTGCACACACGCGGCTTCTTGATAAATTAAAACATAAAAGTGTTCTTGAGCTTCTTTCAATGAACAGTAAAATTATTCTGAATGGCAGCAAAGCAAAACTCGGCATCATCAGCAGCGGAGTTGCAACTTCTTATCTCAATGAAATTCTTTATCAGAATAATATTTCAGAAAAAGTAAATCTTCTTGACCTTGGAATGATTCATCCCTTTCCCGAAAAGGAAGTTTTAAGTTTTCTAAAAAACGATTTTCAAAAAATTCTGGTGCTCGAAGAGTTAGACCCTTTTGTTGAAAATGCAGTGCGAACACTTGCTCAAAAAAATAAAATTGAGAATGAAATTATTGGAAAAGGTTTTTCGGGATTAACAACAACCGGAGAATTTTCTATTGATATTATCACACGAACTCTGGGAGATTTTCTGCAGGTAACTTTAAACAATAGAAAAAATATTCCAATTGAAAATTCAGAATCATTTCTGCAGAGTCTTCCTCCGCGTCTGCCTACGCTTTGTGCCGGATGCCCGCACCGCGCAACTTTCTATCTTTTAAAACTTGCGATTCCGAGAGAACAGAGCGAATTGATCCTCTGTGGTGACATCGGTTGTTTCGGACTTGGTGCATTACCTCCTCTGAAAATGATTGACACCATCAACCATATGGGTATGAGTATTTCAATGGCTCAGGGAATATATGAGTCATTTAATTCTTCACAGAGTTCTAAGAAAGTTGTCGCACTTGTTGGTGACGGAACATTTTTTCATTCAGGATTATCTTCTCTTATTAACGCTGTTTATACACGCGCAAATATTTTGGTTGTGATTTTTGACAATCGCACTATTGGAATGACTGGGCATCAGTCGCATCCCGGGGCTTCGCAGCATCTTCCGAAATATCAGGAGATAGATATTCCTCCGTTGCTGAAAGGACTTGGAATAGAGGTTGTGGAAATTATCATTCCCTTTAATCTCCGTGACGGATTTGAAAAGTTAAACAAGGCAATGGCTCACAAAGGTGTTTCGGTTGTTATCGCAAAAGGACCTTGCATTTTCCTTCCCGATTTCAAAGAGAAAATTGATGAGAGGATGAAAATTGTGGTGGACGAAAATCTTTGCAATGCATGCGCAAATCACGAAAATATTTCACTCGCATGCTCTCGCTGCTACTCTCCGAAAAATAATTTATCAAGGGCTAAGGCAAAATTGTTTGCTGAAGTTTCTATTCCGGGCGAAGAACAACTATGTCCTGCCAATATTTGCAATCACGGATTTTTTAATTCCATCCTTGAGGGTGATTATAAATCAGCAGTCGAAATTGTGCGCGACAAAATGTTGTTTGCCCAAACGTGCGGTGACATCTGTCATCGTCCGTGTGAATTATTTTCTACGAGAGAAAAAGTCGTTCCGATAAAAGCGCTGAAAAAACTCGTTTCCTTTATGGATGAGAATTTTTATGATTTCTCGCTTCCGATATCAAGAGTAAAAAATGCAGTAAATAAAAATAAATCCGTTGCCATTATCGGTGCAGGTCCTGCAGGACTAAGCGCTGCATACGACCTTGTGCAAGCAGGATATGATGTTACCGTTTTTGAAAAAGAAAAGAAGGCAGGAGGGATGATCACTTACGCTATCCCTGATTTCAGGATGGATAAAGCAGGATTTGATTTTGAAGCGATGCAGTTAAAAGAAATGGGAGTGACCTTTCATTTTAATTCTTCTCTCGGAAAAGATTTTACTATTGAAAAATTGTCCGGTGAATTTGATTCCGTCATTCTCGCAATCGGATTGAGTAAATCAAAAACACTTGATGTAATTGAAAATAATATTCCTGTCGAAAAAAGAACAGACGCGCTTTCTTTTTTGAAATCATTTTATCTGAAAGAAAATAAAATAAAAAACGGTGCAAACATTCTCGTCATCGGGGGAGGTAACAGTGCCATTGATGCCGCCCGCGCTGCAAAAAAGTTAAATTCAAAAAATAAAATTATTGTTTCATGTATTGAGACAGAAAACACTATGCCTGCCTTTGCCGAGGAGGTAAAACCCGCAGCCGAAGAAGGCATTGATATTATTCATGACAGTTACATCGAATCTATTTCTGCAGTGAAAGAAGGAAAATTTAATATCGTTCTTCATTCATTCAGTAATAAGAAACATCTTCAGAATTTGAAATTCGATTATTTTATCACAGCCATAGGACAAACCACAGAACCGTTAATTATTGAAATACTTCCTAAAGATGAAAATACAAGAGTAAGAAGCACAAATGGTTTTACTGGCTATAAAAATGTTTTCGTTGCCGGTGATATCAAGTCGGGAAACAACATGAGTGTGATTGGCGCAATTGCTTCAGGTAAAAAAGCAGCGGTGAGTGTTCGTCAGCACTTGGAAAATTATCCGTTTGAATACGAAGGCGCTAAAGCACTGGAATGGTTGAATGAAAATTCAACGGTTCATGTTCGTCAGGTAAATACAGTTACAACTAATAACCTCAGAGAGGAAATTGAACAGTTCAATCTCTATCAAGCATGTATGAAATGCAATCACTGCATTGACAATTTCGGATGTCCTGCAATGATAAAAATAAATGGCAAGGTTGAGATTGATGAAAGTCGTTGCACGCTATGCGGCCTCTGCATTGATGTTTGTCCGAACAATGCAATACGATGGGAACAATAAAGGAAGAAGAACTTGAACCGATGGAGACTAAATGATTACGAATAAAAAAATATTGATTGCCGGAGTTGGCGGACAAGGAATTGTTTACCTGACTAATATTATAGTAGAAACGGCAATGCTTTCTGATATTCCGGTAAGTGTTAGTGAAATTCACGGGCTGTCGCAGCGCGGAGGAATTGTCACGGCAGGAATCGGTTTGGGAAAATATTGTACAGGGTTCACAGGTAAAGCGAATATTGATTTCCTTTTCGGTCTTGAGCCATTGGAAACGCAACGCTGTCTTCCGTGGCTTCATAAAAACAGCAGCGTAATTTTTGGCGACTACCGCATCTCGCCTTATGCTGTGAACGCACAGACGGCAGCATATCCTGATGTAATTTCTTTTGCTGAATATCTCGGTGAGCAATGCAAAGAAGTTGTTTTTATAAAAAACTTTCCTGAAAATATTGATCCAATCCTCTACAATATTTTTTTATTGGGAAGAGCAACGAGGATGAAAGATTTTCCCTTCAGTGTAAAAAAGATTGAAGAAGCCATTCAGAATACTGTCACCGAATATCAACTTGAAAAAACTTACAGTGCTTTCCGGGAAGGAATGGAATTTAACTCTGTCATTCAGCCGGTATAATTTTTTATGAAGAAAAAAGTAAAAGCAGAAAAAAATAATTTACACAAAATTACTTTCACACTGAATGGCAAAAAAGTTTCGTGCGAAGTAAAAGCCCCTTCTGTTTTACTGGAAGTAATCCGCGATGTGTTTGAACTGAAAGGAACAAAACCCGGATGCAACGAGGGTGAATGTGGTGCCTGCACCGTGCTTGTAAATGATGCTCCGATTAATTCCTGTTTATACCTTACTGTAAATGCAGATGGGAAAAATATCACAACTATTGAAGGACTGACAAAAGATGACAGTTCGCTTGATGAAGTTCAGGAATCATTGGTTCAAAACGGTGCGGTGCAATGCGGGTTCTGCACTTCGGGAATGGCGATGATGATGAAGTC
>DATDOJ010000329.1:0-3179 GCA_035293345.1 Bacteroidia bacterium | reverse complement strand
ATCATGCTGCACCTATAATCATTATTTCAGTTTCTTCTTCGCAGGTATTGTCTGCGCTACCGGATTTTTATTTGTATCGAAAAAAAATATTCTCACCTATTGCATCGCCTGCATCAGCATTGCGCTGCTTTATCTCCCGCATCTTTCCATATTCCTTACTCAGATTAGTTATAACAAAGGCGTTGGCGGTCCGGGTGGCTGGCTCGGCAAACCTGAAAGCAGTTATCTGTTCACGTACATCTTTTACATGTTTCATTATTCAAAAATATTTCTCCTGCTCTGTGCGGCAATCGCAGTTTCGGGGATGGTGTGGAAAAAGAATTTACTAAACTCCAATCTGTGGCGCTACAGGATTATCTGCCTGCTGTGGTTTCTTATTCCGTTTGTGGCGGGATATTTCTACTCGGTAAAAGTTAATCCTGTTCTTCAATACTCCGGTTTGATTTTCTCCTTTCCATTCCTGCTGATGTTTTTATTTTCATTTGTCAGCGACATAAAACCCGCGCTGAAAATTTCCTTTATAGTGTTGGTTCTGGCAACTGGAATCACAACCCTCGTCTACGGCAGAAATCACTATGAGCTTTTTTACAATCAGGGTATTCATAAAATTACTGCTGAGATTAATTCTGCAAAGCAACAGTTAGGAAAGGACTCTGTGGATGCGGTGATTAATGTGGAAGATTATTTTTTTGATTATTACAGAAAGAATTTCCCTTTCGATGCGCATGTGAAGTATGAATCCCTGCGTGAAGCTGCGCTTAGCGGTTTCAGGAAAGCGGTTTCGAAATCGCAGAAGAATTATTTTGTCTTTGCCACGGTAAGCGTTTACCCTTTAGAGTGTGTTCAGATTCTGAAAGAATATTATCCGTTTACCGTTTCAGAATACGAAGGACACCTCACCGAGATTATTTGCTGCTCTAAAAATCCGGTTAAGACAAATGCGGGAGATGAAATCATTTTCTCTTCTGAAAATAATTTCACTTCAAAAATTTCCGGCTGGAATTATGATGAGAAAAAAATATTCACCGATTCCATTTCAGGGAAAAGATATCTCCGCTGCGAAACTTTGGATGAATATGGTGTTGAATTTCAACAGCCGCTTGTCGAACTGATAAAATCTCAAAGCAACATTATTAATGTAATCGTTAATGCAACTATTACGGATACTGCAACTTCACCTTTGCTGGTAATGACCCTGGAGAATGGCGGGAAATCGCTCGACTGGCGGGCAACAAAGTTTTCTGATTACCTGAAACCCAATGAAGCGGGTAATGTATTTCTCTCGGTAAGATTTTCAGACATCCACATCAGCACAAAAAATGTAACACTGAAAGCGTATGTATGGAACAAAGACCACGCAACATTCAGCGTTAATAATGTTTCAGTCAGCAGTGAAAAAGGGAACCCGTATTTCTACGGGTTGTTTGAAGAGTTCTGAAAAAGTCAAGCCGGTTTCTTTTTACTCAGCCAGATTTTTTGTCCGGTTGCAAGAGACATTCCTTCCTGCAGTTGGTTAATCTTGTGAAGTGCATTCAGCTTCACGGCATATTGCTGTGAAATGTCGCGCAAGGATTCTCCGTCTTGTACAATGTGAAATTCCTTTTCTCCTTTGCTGCGTTTCGGCTTCAGAAAAATAATTTCTCCCACGTGTATTGCATCTGTCCGGCTCAGGTCGTTGTATTTCAGAATCTGCCATGGCATCATATCGAATTCTTTTGCGAGCGATTGATAGTTGTCACCTTTTCTTGCTACAACATATTGTGTCCGGTTAAGTTCAAGAATCATTCTTGACGCGCTTATGGAAACTTCCGTGATTTCTCCCTCGGAAATTGGCTTTGGTTTTGGGTTAGCCGCAACAACAATCACATTTTCTGATGAAGCAGTTTCGGGTGAAGTAATCGTATCCAGAACATACAATTGATTTTCCTCGATGATTTTTATCAGGTGTGTTGGGTAATCCGGGTTGGTGGCATACCCTGCTTTCTTTAACCCGTGTGCCCATGCTTTGTAATCGGTTCTCGGCAATGAAAACAGAAAAGCATAACGGTCGCGCGTGCGGAGAAAATCGGAATGGTCGTCAAACGATTCGCGCACGGAATTGTATCTGCGGAAACATTCGTTCCTGTGGTCATCATCCTGGCTGAACGTTTCCCCCGCCCATTCTTTATGACACTTGATGCCAAAGTGATTGTTAGCTTCGCGTGCAAGTTCGCTGTTGCCGTCACCCGATTCAAATACCGCCTGGGCAAGCGTGATGCTTGCCGGAACTCCTGTCTTCAGCATATCGCGCACGGCATCATCTTTATAAAGGGAAATATATTCTTCGCGCGTTAACCTCGGGTTTGCCTTCAGCGAGAATGCGGCTGTCAGCAGAAAAATAAAAAGTAAATAATATTTTCTTTCCATCAGTTTAAGTTAATTTTCAAAAGGATTTTCTTTAACGCAAAAGCACAAGGATTGTTATAGCTGATGATGAATTCCTCCTGAATGGAGGGCAACAATAATGCTTCCTTCCGGAAAATAATTCTTTTTCGCCAATTCAAATATTCCGAAGAACATTTTGGCAGTGTAAACCGGCTCAACAGGGATTTCTGTTTCGGCGGAAAACCTTTGAACAAATTTTCTCAGTTCATCATTGCTCTTGGCAAAACCGCCAAAATGATACTCGTTGTTCAGCGTAAAATTATTTGCACCGGCAGTCCACTGCCTGATATTTTTCTCAACCGGCTCGCCTCCTTTGTGAACGCAAAAGCCGATTAACTTTTTATCGGGATTCTGAGAAAGAGAAATTCCTGCAAGCGTGGCTCCTGTTCCGCAGCAACAGCAAAGGTGTGTGTAATCCATTTTTATTTCCGGAATTATTTCCCTGCAGCCGCGCACGCCTAATTCATTGGCTCCGCCTTCGGGGACTAAATAAAAATCACCAAAGTCGCTTTTTAGTTTTGCAAGGAATTCTTCGGTGTTTTTTCGCCTGTATTCTTCTCGGGAAATGAAACGCAGTTGCATGCCAAGCTGTTCGGTTTTTTTCAGGACAGAATTTTTTTCTTCCGGTTCCTCTCCACGTATTATTCCGATTGTTCTGAAGCCAAATTTTTCTCCCGCGGCTGCCGTTGCGAGAATATGATTGGAATATGCGCCACCGAAAGTGAGTATAGTGCTCTTCTGCAGACGTTTCATTT
>DATDOJ010000328.1:0-14064 GCA_035293345.1 Bacteroidia bacterium | reverse complement strand
TCAGTATTTTGATGGCTTCATGACCGGTTCAAGCAGTTTCGGAAACATGACTATGAGCAAATCGGCATCCGGTTCATCTAAACTGACATTGCTCGACAATGCTGAGATAACCGGCACGCTCACTCTTGCCAACAGCGCATTCGGTGGAAAAATTGTAACGGGAATAAGCCAACTTTACATCACCAATAATTCACCTTCTGCCATTGTCAACGTAAGCACCACAAGTTATGTTGAAGGTAACCTTCGCAGGAATCTGAATGGTTCATTGGCTTCCGCAACATATCAATTCCCGCTCGGGCACGCAACTCCCGGATGGCAGCATGCCACTGTTGATTTCACTTCTACCCACAGTATTCCCAACATGCTCGGATATTTTTCTCCCTGGAGTTCATTTCCGGGTGCAACTGGTCTGACGGATGGCGGTGCATGTCCCGTAACCTATAATACTTCTCCCGGATTTTATGACAACGGCTACTGGACGCTGACACCTTCCGCGAATGCTTCATCAGCAAACTATGATTTGCAGGTGCGTAACGGAGGAGTTACTAACGGTCCCGGTCTTAATTGGACTGTTGCCAAAGCACCTACCATATCCGGTTCATGGTCATTGGACGGTTTATGCACCAGTGTATCATATCCGTTTGCAAAGCGGACAGGGATGAATGGTTTCTCTGTCTTCGCATCAGCACAAACAAGTAATCCACTTCCGATTTCCCTTCTCAGCTTCGATGCTGAACCGCAGGGCTTGCAGGTTTTGGTTACGTGGGTCACAGAAAGTGAAACAAACAATGATTACTTTATAATTGAGCGGACGCAGGACGGTCAGAATTTTGAAAAGGTGGGAACACACAACGGAGCCGGCAACTCTGCTGCAACACTGCACTATTCGATGATTGATGCCGAACCGCTGAAAGGATTGAGTTACTATCGTTTGCGGCAGGTTGACTTTGACGGTAAAGAATCCTTGTCGCAGCTTGTAGCCGTGAACTTCTCAGTCAATAATGTTCTGAATGTTTTCCCTAACCCGGCACAAACAGAAATTCAATACAGCTTTAATGCTGCCTCGGATGGCGTGGTATTGTTTGAACTGACTGACGCTCTCGGTAAAACAATTCTGTCGCAGAAGGTTAATGTCCAAAAGGGATTTAATGTTTCTGACCCGCTCAGCACACGGTTCATTCCGCAAGGTGTTTATTTAATCCAGCTCAAGCCGTTGAACAGTGAAATCATCGAGCCGATGCAAAAGCGATTTATCAGGCAGGCGAGAGAGGAATAATTAACCATCGGATTACTCATTGCCCTGCCTTTCGGGCAGAAGCACTTGCCGGATGGATTTCATAAATTCGAAATCCATCCGGCAATTTTATAAAACACCATAAAGGTCATAATTCCTGAAACGATAAGTTTCACCGCCATGCCTGCCATGGTTCCGAGAAATGTTCCGAGCCCTGAGCCGATGGCATCAGAAAATTTTCGTCCCGCAATCATATCGCCAAGTATGGCACCGAGGAGCAACCCTGCAATCATTCCTGCCGGAGTTAAAAACATTCCTGCCACCATCCCGATGATGCTGCCATAAATTCCATACCGGGTTGCTCCGAAAATTTTTCCTCCCCACACGGGAATAAAATAATCGAGCACGGTTACAGCAGCAGTTATTATCCCGAAGATTATAAGTGTTGAAGTGCTGAACGGCTGCCACGCCCATTGCACTAAAAGCATTCCCGCAAAGCTCAATGGCGGACCGGGAATGGCGGGAAGAACACAGCCGGCAAGCCCGGCAAACAAACAAAGTATTGCAAGAATGATTAACAGGGTTTCCATATTCAGTTAAACCAGGATTTTTCTGAACATAACGGCTTTGTTGCCTCTATAAGTTTTCCGTCTATTTGTTTATTGGTTCAATGGTTCATTGGTTCATTGGTTCATTGATGTGTGGCGACTAATAAACTAATGAACTAATGAACCAATAAACTACAGGACTTTCGCAAAAAAATAAAATATGACACGAATTACACTAATTTTTCTTTTTAACCTGCCCGATGATTAAGGCAACGGTTTGAGCTGTCATGAATCCCACTATGTACTCCATCTTTCCCCAGTTTATATCTAATTTTCATCACTTCTGCTCAATTTTAATTCTGATTTGCTCTATTTTAATCCTCATTTGCTCTATTTAAAACCTATTTTGCTCTATAAATGAAATAAAAACACGTGTTTTAAGTCATTTTGTTGTGCAAATATGACTTTAATTTGTGCAAACCAACCCGTTCATTGAGCAAATAAGTTACTCATGTTACGCCATTTTACATTTTTATTTAACCTTCTCAACACCGATGCCGGGCAAATCGTTAAGAATTATTTTTCCATTGCTGTAAGTGATGCCGCCAAACGGGTCGTTGGTAATTAATAGCGGTCCGTCCAGGTCAGTCCAGTCAGCTAACGGGGCAAATTGTGCCGCTGCCGAGACACCGCAACTGCTTTCACTCATGCAGCCGAACATTACTTTCAGATTTAATTCTCCAGCCCGCCTAATCATCTTCATTGCTTCTCTCAATCCTCCGCACTTCATGAGTTTGATGTTGATGCCGTGATAGGCGTCCTTTATTCTTTCTATGTCAGCAACCGTTTGAACGGCTTCATCAGCAATAACGGGAAGCGGACTTTTTGCTTTCAGCCACTGCGCGTCTTGCGGCTTATTTTTATCCAGCGGCTGCTCGACAAAGACGGTTCCGCGTTCCCCAAGCCAGTGAATCATCTCAAGCGCATATTCTTTTTCTTTCCAACCCTGGTTTGCATCAACGCAAATCGCTTTGTCCGTCACACTGCGGATGGTATTAATAATCTCTTTGTCGTTAGCTCCCCCTAATTTCACTTTGAGCAAATTAAAATCTTTTGCCTCGTCCAGCTTTTTCAAAATCATTTCAGGCGAATCCATACCGATGGTGTATGTCGTTTCGGGGCAATCATTTTTATCAAGATTCCAGATGCGGTAACAGGGAGTGTTCAGGATTTTTCCTTTCAGGTCGTGCAGCGCCATGTCGAGCGCTGCCATTGCAGGATAGTTCTTCGGAGAAAAGGAAAGAATGTAGTCGAGAATTTTATCAGCATCCATGACATCATCGAACTGCTTAAGCTGCACATGCGATAAAAAACTCATGACCGATTCCTGCGTCTCAGGCAGATAATCAGGCAATGCCGCCTCGCCAAAGCCGGTGTGGTTTTGAAATTTCAATTCAACAAAGACAACGGAAGTATGTTCGCGCCTGCCTGCGGCAAGGGCAAACGGGTGCCTGAACTTAAGTTCAAAAGGATAAAATTGCAGGTTGAACATGTTTACCAAACGATTTGTAATTGATTGAAGTTTCATTCATCATAAAACATCTTGCATGTACTAAAACGAATTCCTTTATATTTGCCCACTCAAAATTTAAACCATGGCAAATCACAAATCATCCATTAAAAGAAACCGTTCGAACGAAAAAAAGCACCAGCGCAACCGCTTTCAGACAGTAACCGCGCGTACGGCAATGAAGAAAATCCGCACGGCAACAGACAAGAAAGAAGCGCAGACCATGCTTCCCAAGGTCTTCTCCCTTCTCGACCGCCTGGCAAAGAAAAACATCATTCACAAGAACAAGGCAGCGAATCTCAAATCGGAGCTTGCTGTGCATGTCAATAAAATGAAGTAATAAAATTTAACTCCATACGTTAAGGTCTTTTCAAATGAGGAGAGACCTTTTTTTATTTTCATACTTTTGACTGATAGAACAAGTAACAAATCAACCATGGAAGTTAAGGGAATTAAATCATGGGCAGAGGACGACCGTCCGCGTGAAAAACTTATGCTCAAAGGCAGAAGCGCTCTGAGCGATGCTGAACTGATTGCCATACTAATCGGCTCAGGCAACAATGAAGAGACAGCCGTGGAAGTGGCAAGAAAAATTTTAGGAGATGTTAATATGAATCTTGTGGAGTTGGGAAAACTTTCCGTTAATGATTTGATGAAGCACAAGGGAATTGGCGAAGCGAAAGCCATTGCGATTGTTGCCGCCATGGAACTCGGCAACAGGCGCAGGGAATCGGAAACACTGCAGCGCGAAAAAATTATTACAAGCAAAGATGCCTTTGAAATTTTTTCGAGGGAACTGGCTGATAAACCGAACGAAGAGTTCTGGATCCTGATGCTGAACCGTGCAAACAAAATTATAGGCAGGCATCGTGTGAGCGAAGGCGGTGTTGCCGGAACAGTGGTGGATGCAAAAAAAGTTTTTAAACCCGCAGTTGAAAACTTCGCCTCCTCCATTATCCTGGGGCATAATCATCCGTCAGGAAATATTCAGCCCAGCAATGAAGATATTTCACTTACAAAAAAACTCGCGCAGGCGGGCAGCAATCTCGATGTGAAAGTTCTCGACCACATCATTATTACCGACAGCGGATACTTCAGTTTTGCTGACGAAGGAATGATGTAGAATAAAGTTATCGGTTATCCATTATCAGTAATTGGTAAACCAACGGATAACGGTTAACGGATTACAAATAACAAGCCATGTTTCTGATATACGCTCCGAAAAAATCTTCCCGCCTCCTCTACATCACTGATTTTATTTTCAGGGAAATTTTCGGAATTGAATTCCGGAGCACCACGGATAAAACAGAATTTCAGCAGCACGCTTCCGCAAAATTAAATTACAGCGATGCACAATTTTCTTCTGAGCCGTTTATTTATTCTTCCAATCTGCTTTTCGAAAAAGGAATCCGTGAACAGGAACTAAATTTTAATTTATTGCATGAAACTCCTGTGCTGTTCTATTCTCATCCGCGCTATGAATTTCCGTTCGACATATTTGCAGCGTCATTTTATCTTATCACCCGCTATGAAGAATATCTGCCTCACCTGCGCGATAATCATGACCGTTACCTGCCGAATACTTCTGTTGCATCAAAAAAAAATTTCGTCAATAAACCAGTGGTTGACATCTGGGCGTATCAGCTCAGAAATTACCTTAAAAAGTTTTTCCCTGATTTAAAATTCCGGGAACGTCAATACCGGTTCATCTCTACGATTGACATTGACAATGCCTTTGCCTATCTCGAAAAAGGATTCATGAGGACAACAGGCGCTTACCTGCGCTCGCTGATGAAACTTGAACTGAAAGATTTTAAAGACCGTCTTTACTCACATCTTGGACTGATGTATGACCCGTTTGACACCTATGCAATGCAGCTTGACATTCAGAAAAAATATAATCTGCGGACTATTTATTTTTTTCTCCTCGGTGATTATGACCTCAATGATAAAAACGTTTCCGCCAGCAGTTTCCGTTTCCGCTCATTGATAAAATATCTTGCCGACTATTCTGATGCCGGCATTCATCCGTCATTCGCATCGAGTGACAGTCCGCAGAAAGTGAAAATAGAAATTCTGCGGCTGAGTAAAATCGTCAGGCGCGACATCAGGAAAAGCCGCCAGCATTTTCTCAAACTCAAATTCCCGCAGACATACCGCACCCTGATTGAGAACGACATCACCGATGATTACACGATGGGTTATGCACACACGACCGGTTTCCGCGCTGGCACCTGCACTTCATACCGGTTTTATGATTTAGATAACGAAGAAATGACTTCCCTGAACATACATCCTTTTGCCGTGATGGATGCCACGCTGAAATATTATCTGAAACTTTCTCCTGAAGAATCGCTCGTGCAAATCGGGCAGCTCATTCAGGAAATAAAAAAAGTTGACGGCACCTTTATTTCACTCTGGCACAACGAATCGCTGAGCGATTACAAAGAATGGAAGGGATGGAAATATGTTTTTGAAGAGATGATAAAACTGGCAGTAAAATAATTCTTCGAATTTGATTCCGGTAAAACATAAAATAGAATCGTTCAAAGCGCGTCTGTTTATTTTTATGGACAGATATACTCCTGCTTTGCTCAGCGGCATACGCTCTCTGAAAAAAAGTTCAGCGCATTTTAACCTGAAAAGAAAAAAACTTTCAGGAAAAATAATCACGAAGGAAAAACTCGCTGCTGACTTTGCAGCAGCAGGAATTCAAAAAGGCGACTCAATCATTGTGCACAGCAGTTTGCGCAGAATTGGTTTTGTTGAACGCGGAGCACAAACAGTTATTGATGCTTTGCTCGAAGCCATCGGCAGCGAAGGCACTCTTCTTTTTCCTGCTTCACCTGTGGAAGCGCATGGCAAAACATATCTTGAAAGCAATCCTGTTTTTGATGTTCGAAATACTCCTTCAAAAATGGGAAGCATATCAGAACACTTCAGAAAAATGAAAGGAGTGAAGAGAAGTTTGCACCCGCTGGAATCTGTTTGCGCTCTCGGACCGCTTGCTGAATTTTATACCCAAGACCATTACGGACAACTCACTCCTTACAATGAGAATTCTCCTTTCGCCCGGCTCGCAGAAAAGCACGGAAAAATTCTTTCCATCGGTGTGATAAATCTTGAGCACACCTGCATAAACATGCATGTGTCGGAAGATGCGGTGTCCGGTTTTGAGCCCCATATCTATGACCGGAAGATTTACCAGGTAAATATGATTGATGAAAACGGAAATACGCGGATGATGAACACCAAAGTTCACAATCCCGAGTGGTCGCTGAAGCGATATCCCAACGGATTAATTTCCTTGTTCGAAAAAGAAAATGTGATGAAGCGTATGACAATAGGAGAAGCGGATTCACTGATATTTGATGCGCACCGCCTGAAAGAAGTGATGGTGAAATCCTTTCTGGAAAAAGGTATCAGCATGTATTTTCCTGAAGGACGTAAAGTGAAATAAGACAAGATGGATATTTTTTTTACCTTCGATTATGAATTGTTCTTCGGGAACAAAAGCGGCTCTGCAGAAAAATGTCTGCTTGAACCCACCAACGAACTCATCCGCATTGCCGAAAAATCGAAAGTGTCGTTTACTTTTTTTATTGATACCGGTTATCTTGTAAAGCTGAATGAATTCAGGAAAAAGTTTCCTGCGCTTGAAAAAAATTATTCTGAAGTAAGCAGACAACTTGAAACACTTGTCCGCAGCGGACACGATTTGCAGCTACACATTCACCCGCATTGGGAAAACAACATTTATAATGGTTCCGCTTGGGTGATGAATACTAATCGGTATAAACTGGCTGACTTCTCCGATTCAGAAGCCGCGCAAATTTTTGAATCATGTTATGAAGAATTAAAAAAACACTGCCCCCCTCCTGTTGCTTTCCGTGCAGGCGGCTGGTGCATTCAGCCGTTTGAAAAATTCAAATCATCATTTATAAAGTCCGGAATTGTTTATGACAGTTCTGTTTACAAAGGCGGCTCCCGCGTTTCCGTGCAGTATGATTTTGATTTCAGCAGCGCTCCTTCCAAAACCTCGTGGCGATTCGAAGATGACCCGTTGAAAGAAAATCCAAGCGGACCATTTCAGGAAATAGCTATGACAGCGCAAATGCTTTCACCCATATTTTTCTGGAAATTATTTCTCCTCGGAAGAATGAATCCCGGCAGACATAAACCGGTCGGGGATGGTTTTCCGCTTGCCGTTCCCGGCTACAGAAAACAAATTCTGACTCAATTCACTTTGCACTGCACGAGTGCTGACGGATATTTCGCTTCAGAAATTGAAACAGCTTCCCGCAACACAGCACAGCAAAATTCCGGGAATGAATTTGTTGTCATCGGTCATCCGAAAGCCATGACTAAATATTCAATCGAAAAACTGGAGGTATTAATTCCGAAACTTCAGAAGAATAATTCAATTACTTCTTTCACCTTATACCACGCTGCCAAAAGAAAAAAATGATTTCGTACGTAGAAAATAAAAACATAGACCGCGGGCGCTGGGACAAAACCATCGCTGCTTCTGCGAACGGATTGGTGTTTGCTTACTCCTGGTTTCTTGACACTGTCAGCGAACGCTGGGATGCGCTGATTGAAGATGATTACAAATATATTTTTCCGCTGCCCCGGAAAAGCAAATTCGGTTTCCGATATATCCATCAGCCGGTGTTCACTAACCAACTCGGTATTTTTTCTGCCGAGCCCATCAGTTCTGAAAAAGTAAATTCATTCCTTGAAAATATTCCTTCCGCGTTCAGGCATGTGGAACTTGGACTAAATTTTTCCAACACTTTGTACGGCAATTATTTTTGCATCACAGCGCTGGCAGCACAGCATATTGATTTGAGCGGAGGTTATGAAAGTATCGGGCAGGGATATTCGGATAACTTAAAGCGAAATCTTCGTAAAGCAGAAGCAAGCGGAATGAAAATTATCCTTAATGTAAGTCCTGAATCCGTAACGGAATATTTTCGCAAAGCGAAAGGCGATGCGCTGAAGATATATGACGATAATGATTATCGAACACTGACGAAACTTATCAAACTTCTTATTGAAAAGCAACAAGGTTTCACGGCAGGGGTTTACGCACCGGACAATTCAATGATTGCAGCGGCAGGATTCATGTTCAGCAACAACAGAATTTTCTATCTCAAAGGAGCTGCCAATGCGCATGGGAGAGAAATAAATGCAATGCATTTTTTGATGGACAACATTTTCCGGCAGCAGGCAGGAAAAAAAATGTATTTCGATTTTGGCGGCTCAGTGATTCCTTCGCTGGCGCGCTTCTACAAAAGTTTCGGTGCGCAGGATTATTTTTATCAGCATGTAAAAATGAACCGTCTTCCTTTTTACCTTCGCTGGCTGAAAAAATAATTTCATGCTGAACATACTCGGAAACCAGAATTCCATCGTCAATCAGTTCATCGCTGAACTGCGCGATGAGCAGATACAAAAAGACCGGATGCGGTTTCGCAGGAACTTAGAACGGCTCGGAGAAATTTTTGCCTATGAAATCAGCAAGCATCTTCCGTTTACCACAAAAGAAATCACCACTCCGCTTGGCATTGCTTCGGTTCCGGTGCTTTCAGAACAACCCATCATCGGAACCATTCTTCGTGCAGGACTCCCGCTGCACCAGGGTTTTCTCAATTACTTCGACTATGCCGACAATGCTTTCATCAGCGCCTACCGGAAGCATCATAAAGACGGCAGCTTTGATATCAAGCTCGAATATGTTTCCACTCCGCGGCTCAGCGACCGCATCCTTATCCTGAATGACCCGATGCTTGCCACCGGTTCTTCCATCGTGATGACTTACCGCACGCTTCTTGAATACGGCACTCCTAAACAAACTCACATTGTTGCCGCGCTTGCCAGCACGCAGGGAGTTAATTATGTGAAGAGCCATCTTTCTTCTGATGTAACTATTTGGGTCGGAGCCGTTGATGAAGAACTCACCGCACAAGCATATATCGTTCCCGGTTTAGGTGACGCAGGCGATTTGTCCTATGGGAATAAAAGCTGATTCCTTTATAAGCAGTGATTTTTCTTAATTCAATTTTTAAACTTGAAGAGAGCACTATAGAAAACCTGCTCCGCGCCATTGTAATTATCCTTCTGAGCAGCGTTAAATTTGTTGCCGGTCCCACGGTTGTTTACTTCAATGAGAAATATGACTTCTCATTTCTGAAAACGAATTTCTACACCATCACCGGAGGAATGCTTGGTGTCGCCATTATTCTTTATTTATCTCCTTTCATTATGAAGCTATGGTACTGGCTGAAGCATTTAATTCATGAGTTTATGCATCCCAGGGATTACTATTTCTCCGAACCAACCGTTGATACGAATCATCCCGTGGAAGTGCATTACAATTATGTGCAAAACAAAAAGCAGAAAAAACTTTTCACGCCCCGCAACAGACGCATCATCCGTGTCTGGAAAAAATACGGACTGTGGGGAGTGGCGTGGCTCACACCCATTCTGCTTTCCATTCCTGTCGGAACATTTATCATGACGCGGCTGGAACGGAAGAAGAAAAAAATTGTTTTCAAATTATTAATTGCCATCGTGGTCTGGTCGTTCACGCTGACATCTCTCTTCGAATTATTACACGTGCGGATGATTCCTGAAATTCTGCCGTGATGAAAACCTACCTCCATATTTTTTTCGACCTCGATGATACGCTTTGGGATTTCAAGCGTAACTCAGCCGAATCGCTTCACGAACTTTACTCTCATTTCAATCTTAAAAACGTTGGGGTAGATTCTCCTGAATATTTTATCAGGGTTTACCAGGAGAGAAACATGATGATGTGGGAGCAGTACCGCCTCGGTGCCATTGACAAAGAAACATTGCGAAGCAAACGATTTGAACTCACGTTTTGGGATATGGGAATTGATGCAGCGCTTGTTCCGAAACAAATGCCGGAATATTATTTATCGGTGCTGGCAGCTAAGCACTATCTCTATCCGCACGCTATTGAAATACTGGAATATCTGAAAGAAAAATATTTTCTTCATATCATAACAAACGGCTTCGCAGAAGTTCAGTATATAAAACTTAACAGCAGCAGGATTAACAGATTCTTCAGGCACTTAATCATCTCAGATGAAATCGGTGTCAAAAAACCTGACATAAAAATTTTTCATCATGCGCTGGACAAAGCGGGAGCGAAAGCAGAAGAGTCAATCATGATTGGTGACGGACTCGATGTGGACATTGCCGGAGCGCGCAACGCAGGGATGGACCAGGTGTTTTTCAATCCCGAAAATCTTGAGCACAATCACGAAGTGACGTATGAGATAAAGTCGCTTAGCGAATTAAAAAACTTTTTGTGAGCTTGTCTTTCACGAAATCATCGCGATAAACTCTTCTTCCGAAATAATTTTCACTCCTGATTTTTCTGCCTTCTTTTTTTTCTCCGGTCCCATTCCTTCTCCGGCAACAATAAAAGACGTGCTGCCCGAAACCGAACCCGTAACCTTTCCCCCATTCTTCTCGATGGCTTCTTTTATTCCGTCCCGTGAAAATTTTTCGAACGTGCCGCTCACAACGATTGTCATTCCTTTCAGCTTCTCTGTTCTGCTTGCAAGCGCTTCTTCTGACAGAGCAAAGTTGAGTTTATGTTTCCGAAGCCGTTCAATGATTTCGAGATTCTTTTTGTCTTCAAAATATTCAATGACCGACTTCGCAATTGTCTCGCCTATGTCACCGACTTCGAGCAGTTGTTGTTCATCTGCTTTCATCAGCGCGGAAATATTTTTAAAGTAGAAAGCAAGTTTTTTCGCGGTGGTTTCTCCTATGTGGCGGATGCCGAGTGCATACACGACTCTTTCGAAAGGAATTTTTTTTGACTCTTCAATTCCGTTCAGCAGATTTTCAACACTCTTCTCCCCCATTCTTTCCAGCGCAAGCAATTCATCTGTTTTATTTTTCAGTTCATAGATGTCAGCGATGCTGCGGATAATCTTTTTTTCGTGAAGCAGTTCAATGGTTTCCTCTCCGAGTGAATCAATATCCATCGCCCTTCGTGAAGTGAAATGAGTCATCTTTCCCTTTATCTGTGGCGGGCATCCATATTCATTCGGGCAATAATGATTTGCCTCTTCTTCCTTCCTGACCAATTCCGTTCCGCACTCAGGACATTCGGAAATATAATTTATTCGCTTCGCATCTTTCCTTCGCTTTGAAATATCCACCGCAGTAATCTTGGGAATAATTTCTCCGCCCTTCTCCACGAACACAGTGTCGTGTTCATGCAAATCAAGTTTCTCAATGATGTCTGCATTATGCAATGAGGCGCGCTTCACGGTTGTGCCGGCAAGAAAAACCGGTTTAAGATTTGCAACAGGAGTGATTGCACCGGTGCGCCCTACCTGGTAAGAAATACTTTCAAGAAGAGTAGCTGCCGATGCCGCTTTAAATTTATATGCAATTGCCCACCGTGGTGACTTGGCTGTGAAGCCGAGTTTTTTCTGGTACTCGTATGAATTCACTTTGATAACCACACCGTCTGTATCGTAATCGAGTTTGTGCCGTTCGTTGTCCCAATGGTTGAGGTAATTTAAAACCTCATCAAGCGATTGGTGTAATTCCATGTGAGAAGAAATTTTAAATCCCCACTTTTTTGCTTCAAGCATATTTTCATAATGCGACTGATGCGGCAGCTCTTCTCCCAGCATAAAATAAAGTATGCAGTCGAGCTTGCGCGATGCGACAACTTTGGAATCCTGCATCTTCAACGTTCCCGAAGCAGCGTTACGCGGGTTCTTGAGAATCTTTTCAAATATTTCTTCCTCATTATATCCGTCCTCCGTCATCTGCTCTGTTATTTCTTTATTGATTTTATCAAATACTTTCCTGAGCATCAGAATCTCTCCGCGCATTTCAAATCTCTCCGGAAAATTATTTCCCCGCAGCTTCAAAGGAATGCTGCGAATAGTTTTCACGTTGGTGGTGACATCATCTCCTTTCTCCCCGTCACCGCGCGTGACTGCCTGTGTGAGCACACCGTCAACATACGTCAAGCTGATGGAGACACCGTCATATTTCAGTTCGCAGTCATATTCAAATTTATCACCGATGGTTTTGCGGACGCGCTCGTCAAAATCACGAAGCTCTTCTTCGCTGTATGTATTGCCGAGTGAAAGCATCGGGTAACCATGCTTCACCGTTTTGAATGACTTGGTTATGGTTCCGCCAACTCTTTGCGATGGCGATTGCGGAGAAAGAAATTCAGGAAATTCTTTTTCGAGCCGGATTAATTCCTCGAGCATCTTGTCGAACTCAAAATCGGAAATACTCGGATGGTCGAGCACATAATATTTGTAGTTATGCTCGTCAATCTCTTTCGAGAGTTGCTCGATTTTTTTCCTGGCTTGTTCGCGGGTCATGGTCGCCTCATCCCAACCCTTCTCCAAAGGAGAAGGGCTTTGCTCGAATATTGCTTATCGTTTGAAATAATCTGCTACAACTAAATCTTTGCTTCCGGCTGTGTATTGATAAAATCCTTTTCCCGATTTCACTCCGAGGTTTCCTGCTGAGACCATGTTCACCAGCAGCGGACAGGGAGCATATTTCGGATTGCCAAATCCTTCGTGAAGCACGCGAAGAATACTGAGACAGACATCAAGCCCGATGAAGTCGGCAAGCTGAAGCGGTCCCATCGGGTGAGCCATGCCGAGTTTCATCACGGTGTCAATCCCGCTCACTCCTGCAACGCCTTCGTGCAGCGCAATGATTGCCTCATTAATCATCGGCATCAGAATTCTGTTTGCCACAAAGCCGGGGTAGTCATTTACTTCCACAGGTGTTTTGCCCAGCTTCCGGGAAATTTCAAAAACTGTTTTCGTCACTTCATCGGATGTGGAATAGCCGCGGATGATTTCAATTAATTTCATCACCGGAACGGGATTCATGAAATGCATGCCGATAACTTTGTCAGGGCGCTTTGTTACAGAAGCAATGAGTGTGATGGAAATAGAAGAAGTGTTCGTTGCCAGAATGGCTGAAGCGGGAGACATCGAATCCATGTCTCGGAAAATCTTCTTCTTTAATTCAACATTCTCTGTTGCCGCTTCCATAACGAGGTCGGCATTCTTTGCAGCATCGGCAAGCGAGGTAAAGGTGGAAATATTTTTCAGCGTGCTGTCTTTGGCTGCTGCTGTGAGTGTTCCCTTGGCAACCTGGCGGTCAAGGTTTTTTCTTATTGTGCCGAGGGCTTTGGTGAGGAGCTCCTGCGAAACATCGCAAAGCGAAACGGAGAAATTATTTTGCGCAAACGTGTGGGCAATGCCGTTGCCCATAGTGCCTGCGCCTATTACGGTTATGTTTTTCATGGGGGCAAAGATAAGTTCAAAGTTGAACTCAGGACGATTAATGGAATTTGCTTTTTGAAGAAATGCTACAGGCGAACAGTGAAAATAATAAGTCAAAAAAAAACCGCCACTTGTGATGACGGGTTTCGAGAATTCTTGGACAACGGTCAAGGCAGAGGGGTGAGGGTGAAGGTTAATGATTTGGTTTCGCCTAATCCCATGGCAATGTTGTCTTGCTGGGAGGGCTGGAACAGCGGATGGGTGAGGAGGACGCTGTAAACATCTTTTTTGAATCCTTTGAGTTCGGTGTTGCCTGCTGCATCGGTGAAGTTGAATTTTGCTTTGCCTACTACTTCTGCTTTTATGTTGAGCAGCGGGTTTCCTGCT
>DATDOJ010000327.1:0-11829 GCA_035293345.1 Bacteroidia bacterium | reverse complement strand
CTACATACGTCAGAAGCCGAATAAGAAATTTTTCTTCCTCTTCCGATTGCAAATGGGGTTATACCAAATCGGCACCCGCGGAAAAGACAGCAGCAAATTCAGAAAATGGCTTCGGGGTATAGGGGAAGAACCCATTCTTCTCGACACCATGCTCACACACCGTTCCACCAACCAGCTTCACATCCTGATGAACAAGAAAGGATACTTCAACGCGTTTGTTACCGATACGATAATTTTCAGGAAGAAAAAAGCTGAAGTCATTTACTCCATCCGTTCTGATGTGCCATACAAAATCAATCGGATCGAATGTACTTCTGACGATACTGCAATTTACTGGCGATTGATTGAACAGCAAAGACATTCACTCGTTCAGGCGGGAATGAATTATGATGAAGATATCCTCGATCTCGAGCGCGACCGCTTCACCACAGAAATGAAAGCGCTCGGATATTATTTCTTTACCAAGCAGTTTATTACTTACACTGCCGATACTTCGCTTTCTTCCCATTCAGTAAATATCGCCATGCATGTTGACCGCCTGAATGAGCAAAGCACTTCGCCTTCCGGAATTCCGCTGGCAGAGAATCATCATCAATATCACCTGAACCGGATTTTTGTTCAGACCGATTACGAGCCAATGTCAACCGCTTCGGTTCGTTTAGATACCACTGCGTATAAAAATTATTTTTTCCTTTATGAAGGGGACACTGCCGCTAAAAGATTCCGCAGAGATTTCCTGCTGAGTAAGATTTTTATTTCAAAAGGCGACATGTTCAACATCAATGACGTGAAGAACACCTATTCGCGGCTGACGGATTTAGGCGTGTTCCGTTTTGTGAATGTCAAATTTGAAGAAGTTCCCCGCGACAGTATTCAGCAAAATTATCTACTTGATGTTTCCATTCTTCTCTCTCCACTGCCTGAACAGGATTTCACGGTGGAAACCGAAGGAACATACAACGCAGGCAACAGGGGAGTGGCGATAAATCTTGTTTACAGGAATAAAAATATTTTTAAAGGAGCCGAGCAACTTGAGCTTAAAGTGAAAGGCGGTGCCGAATTGCAGAAGACGTTTTCCGAGGACAAAAACAAATATGTATTTATCTTCAATACTTTTGAAATTGGTCCGGAGCTGAACCTGAACCTGAAGAAGCTTATACTTCTTAATAATATTCTCAGGCAGGCCGAGCGTAAATGGAATCCGCGAACCAGGATTTCATTGTCGGCTAATTACCAGGAACGTCCTGACTACACGCGTTCCATTACAAGCTTCCTGTTCAGCGAGTTGCTTAAGACCACGCCCTATCATCGCTGGACTTTCGACTGGTTCGACTGGAGCGCTGTTAAAGTTAGTCTTTCGCCAGAGTTCGAGAATAAATTAAATCTTATTAATGACCAGGGATTAACCTATAGCTATAACGACCACCTGATTACCTCAAGCCGCCTTTCATGGCTTTACAGCAATCGTGAAAAACCAGGAAAGATGAATTTTGATTATCTGCAAGCGAATCTCGAATGCTCTTATGAATTGGGTTACAGGGTTTTCGGATTAGATTTTGCTCAAAATGTGAAAGGAGATTTTGATTACCGGCACTACCAGAACTTCGCAGCAGGTAATGTGCTTGTACATCGTTTATACATAGGTGCCGGTGTTCCATACAGTAAGTCCATTTCCCTTCCGTTCGAAAAAAGTTTTTATGGCGGAGGCGCCAATGATGTTCGTGCATGGCAATTCCGAACGCTCGGTCCCGGTTCGTACAGCAACCCGGTTGATATTGAACAGACAGGCGAATTTAAAATTGAAGGCAATGTTGAATTGCGCAGCGTGCTGATGAAATATGTTGAAGGCGCAGCGTTCGTTGATGCAGGTAATATCTGGCTGCTGAAAGGAGATGACCAGCGTTTGGGCGGAGAATTTAATACAGACAGATTTCTTTCCGAGATGGCTCTTGGCGGAGGCATCGGCATCCGTTTCAACTTCACTTATTTTATTTTGCGGCTTGACGGTGCTGTGAAACTCCGTGACCCGGCACGCGCTGAATCGGAACGCTGGGTTTATGGCACTCAGAAATTTTCCGCGAAGGATGTTAATTACAACATCGGAATCGGTTATCCGTTCTAATGGAAGAGGAAATAAATTATTATGTCCCTACTTGCACTCTTCGTAAATCAGATTGATTGAATCAGCGAGGCGTTTGTCTTTTTCGGTGACGATGTCTCCCGCGTCATGGGTACTTAACGAAATGGAAACTTTGTTCCAGGAGTTCGACCAGTCCGGGTGATGATTCATTTTTTCCGCAGCGAAGGCAACGCGCATCATAAAGGCGAAGGCATGCTGGAAATCGCGGAACTCAAAAGTTCTGACAAGGCAATTGTTTTTTTCTTCCCACATGGTTTATTTGTTTTGTTTCAAAAGTAAGTAATTGCTTTAAGAAGAAAACAGGATAGTCATCATTCAGCGTTAAAGATTTTCCGGTTCATTTTCCGTAAAACAAAAATGCAGCCCAGGGGAGCTGCATTTTTATTCTGCGGAAATAAAATATTATCTGCCGATGAAAAGTTTTTGTCTTTCAACATTTCCTGATGATTCCACTTCGGCAACGTAAATGCCGGGAGTGAAGCCGGAGATGCTGATTTCAAAACCGTTGTCCCCGTTAGTAAGCGACACATTCTCTGAACGGAGAAGCGCTCCTTTCATATCGTATATCCTGACAACAGCATTGCCTTGTCCTTGCTCTGAGTTAAAATTAATGTACAGCGTGGTGTATCCCGCATCGGTGCGAAGCTGCGCGAACTGCGGAGGACTGAGAGGGGTAGAAAAGAAATGCGAAGGCGACCAGGCGCTGAACACAAGATAATTGCTCGAAGGGCTTAAGCAGATTGAGCGAACCTGCGCTTCATAAACAGTGACTCCTGAGAGTCCCGTGAGCTGAACAGAATTGGTTGCACTGCCAACCATGCTCCAGTTGAGGGAAGTTGAAGCACGATAGCGCACCTGGTAAAAAGGCGAGCCGTTCGAATTCCAGTTCATCAGCGCACTGCTGGAGGTGATGTTGGTTGCCGTTAAACCAGTGGGAGGGAGGCAGGCAGTGGTAGTGCCAAGCGTTGTGAAATAAACAGAAGGAGAAAACGGACTGACGGAAGTAACATTGGTACTGCTCAAACAAACTGACTGCACCTGCACCATGTATTGAGTCATTGAAAACAATCCGTTCAATGCGAGAGAGTTGGTGAGAGAGTTCACCACAATCCATGTTCCGGCAAACACGGGCTTGTAGCGCACGTTGTATGATATAGCGCCCGTCACAACATTCCATGCGGCAAGCGCGCTGTTGGTGGTGATGATCGAAACAGTGAGTCCGGTGGGAGTGGGGCAGGCAGTATTGCTTCCGCTGGTCTGGAAAGTAACGGAAGAAGAATAAGCGCTCACGTTGTTGTTGTTGGAGGAAGGACTGCAAACGGTTTGCACCTGCACATCGTAAGCGGTTTGCTGAAAAAGATTATTCAGTGTAACAGAAGTTGAAGTTGTGTTCACCACATTCCACGACATGGTGGCAACCGGACGGTAGCGCACGTTATAACTGATGACTCCCGTCACAGGGCTCCAGGCAACAACAGCGCTGGTCGCGGTGATGTTGGCGATGGTGATTCCGGTGGGAGCGTTGCAGAGAAAAGTGCTGCCCGTGGTGGTGAAGTGAAGCAAAGGAGACCATGCACTGAGATTGGTGCTTGAAGTTCCGCAAACTGACTGCACGTGCAGTTCATATTGAGTCATGGAAGGAAGTCCGTTGAGCGTGACTGATGTATTGGTGGTGTTGATGGTTATCCACGAAGGATTGCCGACAGGACGGTACTGCACATTGTAGCTGATTGCGCCAGGCGCGGCAGTCCATGCAACCACAGCGGAGTTTGCTGTGATGTTGGCAACAGTTACATTAGTGGGCGCAAGACAATTGTTGCTGGAGCTGGTGGTGGTGAAGAAAAGAGAATTCGTCCATGCCGAAGGAGTTCCTGTTGTGTTGGAAGAGGAACATATTGTTTGAACCTGCACTTCATATTGTGTTGCAGGAATAAGATTGTTGAGCGCGGCAGAATTAACTGTAGTCCACATGGCGCTCCATGCCATGGAGGTAACGGGTTTCCAGCGAACATTATAACCCATGGCGCCCGGCATGGCATCCCATGCAACGGCTGCGCTGGTTGCCGTGATGTTTGCCACAGTGACGTTGGTTGGAGTGGGGCAAAGAACCTGTGCACTTGCCATGGCGCAGGTAACTAGGATGATTGAAAGAAGTGAAGTAATTTTTTTCATGGTAATAGGATTAAAAATTTACACTGCAATATTATTGAAAAAATCGCTTAGATGGTACTGCATTTAAGAAAGAATTCACAGGAAAATATCAGTAGCGAAACCAGTTGGCAGTTGGCAGTAAACAATTGGCAAAATGCCAAAGGCGAATAGCAGGATATTTTTTTTCATAGCTCAGAGTTTTTTATTCTTAGTCCTAATCTTAGTCATAGTCATTGTCTGGTTTATTGCTTGAAGTTTGGGACTAAGACAAGGATTAGGACTATGACTAAGTTTTCAATACACCACCGCCTTCCCTCCGCAAATCTTTTTCCCTTTCTCCGTTACTTCATAAACATAAACACCGCTGCCGAGAGTTCCGCGGTTAAGCTGGAAACTTTCTCCATTGATGCCGGACGTCTCTGTAATAAGCTGACCATATAAATTATAAAGCCGGAATGTTGCGGAGTGAAGTGCGATGGGGAATTTTATTGTGGCGTGGGTGGTGAAGGGGTTGGGGAAGAGGATGGAAGGCAGATTAACCGATTCTTCAAAAGTGTATTCTTCAAAGGAGGTTATTATTACAGGAGGGCAGATAGTATCAATGTCAATCCGTGCGGGAGCAATGGGCATATAATAAACTACAGATTGATTAGCAAAATCAAAATAATCATAAATGACAGAGTCGATATGCTGAATATTTGTGCTATTCCAATAGTTACTGTCAGCATAGATATTTGGAGAGCCGTAAGGAATACTATTATAAATTTCAAACTGTGAAGTTACATCTAAAAAATTATTATGCTTCATGTATAAAAAATCCAGATTAGCGTTGTTTATCTGGCTGCCATCAAGATGAATAACTCTGTGAGAGTTGTTATTACTAAATTCATTGTGATGAATCTTTAGGATATGTGTGCTGTCATTTAAGAAAGCTTTAATATAACACATAGAACCATTCACAACAGTATTATTTTTTATCGTGTTATAAGAAAAATCTAAAAGTTGATTCGTTTGTGCGATACTTAGTATCGAAATACCGTTGGGTGTACTATTAATATTTCCATTGAAAATATTATTAGTAATAATTCCTGCGTTGTAGGGATAAAGTGTACTCAAAGAAATTACAGCATTTGTTGTTTGATTATTTAAAAAATGGTTGCAACTAATAGTATCTTGAGATAATGACTGATAACTTTTAATGATACCATCCTGAGAAATATTTGTCACAAAATAATTCTTATTAATATTAATATTTGAGGAACTCTCAACCAAGTAAATAATACCAAATCCATTATTATTGCTGAAATAATTCTCTTCGATTTTAATATTATGAAACACGGGACTGTTGGATTGAAAATGAATAGTTGCCTTATTATTTGATGTATTATTTAAAAAATAATTATTGTGAATAAAGACATTATTAAGAGTGTAATAATCAAAAATGGCACCGTTGGTCCCATTAAAAACAAAGAAGTTATTCTTAATTTCAGTAGAGCAAATTGCACTGGACCAACCTAAATAAAGTCCGCCATTAGTATTATTTCTTATTGTATCTCCATTAATAGTTAGCCCGCAAGAGAATAAAGAAAACTGGTCAAAGTAAAGACCATAGCCAGTGTTGTTACTAACCAAACTTGAATCCAACAAGTAGGACGAGCCACCGCAATAAATTCCGTCAGCTATACTGTATTGCACGTTGCACTGACTAATATAAGGAGATGAACTTTGAACATGTATTTCCCCAAAACCCAACTGCCCTCCATACATCACATCACAATATTTCATAATGCAACCTGACAAATAATTTCCATTAACATCGAAGACAGCATTCACACACGTATCAGCAAAATGAATCTTCGCCCAGTCGCCCGCAGCGGGAACAATTTGATTAGAAGTAAAAGTAATCCTGTTAGCAGCAGTGCCGATAGCATGCAACTCACCGTCAATTTGTAAAGCAGTGCTGTCATTAAATTTAACAACCACCCCCGGGTCAATGGTAAGAGTGTAACCATGCGAGAGCAAAGCGTTACTGACAACAACATAAGGCGAGCCGGCAAGAGTCCAGATGGTGTTGGCGCTGATGAAACCGCTCACATTGGTTTGCGCAGAGGCAGAAGCAAGAAGCAAGAAGCAAGAGACAAGAATCAAGATGCAGGATGCAAGAAGGGGTAGATTTTTTTTCATGACAGATAGATTTTTTTTCCTCAGGAAATATCAAACAAAGTTAGCAATGTTTTCTACATCAAAATATCTTCACCGGAATTGTTCTGAAATATTTATATTTGCAGTATCATTATCTGTCGAAGTAAATACAAAGTCATGGCAGAAGCAAAAAAATTCCGAATTACCACCTGCAGCAAGAGTGAACTGGCTGCTGTCTATGGAATAGGTCCCAAGACGTTTGCCGTATGGCTCGATGAAGTGCGCAAAAAATTTCCCGATGACTTTCCCGAAGGTAAAAGCAGCCACAAGCACCTGCTCAATCCAAAGCAGGTGAAACGCTTTGTGGAGTATCACGGTCCCCCTTCGGAAGATTGATTCGCGCCTTTTCGCGTAAAGTTCTTCCCATCCGCTTCCATTCGTTTCCTTTCGCGCCATCGTTCCGGCAAATGTGCCGATACTTGCCCCATGATTTTTTATTCACCCGCAAAAATCCTGAACACTTCCGCACCTGTGCATTTAATATCTGCAATGCCGCAGGAAAAAAATACAGTACTGCAGGAAATAATTACAGCACTGCAGGAAAAACATGCAATGGTGCAGGTAATCATTGCAGGACTGCAACTAAAACCTGCAACACTGCAGGTAATCATTACAGGACTGCAATTAAAACCTGCAACACTGCAGGAAACATCTGCATGACTGTGGAAATAAATTACACCACTGCAAACCATTGAACCATTAAACCATTAAACCATTAAACATTCATTCATAAACTTTAATAACAAATAACTATGGCAGACGAGAGAAGAATATCAGCAACCCTTAGCGGCTTCGACATTTATATCCGCAGGGCAGTTCCTTATGTGGATGCAGGCGCGCCCATCAAAAACGGAACACGGCTGGGGCTGAGCGCCCTGGAAATTACAGATGCCGTTGCTTTTCACGACACGTGGTACACAGGCAACCCCGCTGCCCGCGGCATCTATGAGCTGCACAGCAACCCCAACACCAAAAACAAAAACACGCGCAACAGCGTGGTGACGCTAATGAAGGACTTCAACGCGTTTTTCAGCCCGCTGCTCACCCGCATGGGCACCAGCGGAGCCATCACCGAGGACGACCGCCTCAACCTCAACCTTCCGGCAGCCGACCGCACACCCACCGCGCGCGGAGTCATCAATGACGAACCGCTGGCGGGCATCAAGTCGCTCGCTTCGGCACGCATCAAATTCCGCATCCGCCTTGATGAAGACGCCACCCGCGCCAGCATGCACCCGCTTGCCGATGCCATCGAGGTGCGCTACCAGATTGGCGGCACCCAGCCCGCCAACGCCAACGTGTGTCCCGGAACGGTCATCAGCAAAAAAGCCATGTTCACCTTCGATGCCGGGGTTGACAATGATGGCAAAAAGTTTTACAGCTTTGTGCGCTATGTGAACCAAAGCAATCCCGAAAACAACGGACCGTGGCGCAGTGTGCCTCCGGGAACGGTGCAGGGGTGAGAAGGAATTGAAAATTGAAAATTGAAAATTGAAAATTAATCCCGCTGAAAGGCGGGATTTTTTTATCCCATAGGGATGTCTTTGCATTTGAATTGGAATAGTTTACTTTTACAGGAGGAAAAATTAAAAGATGGTGGCATGAAAAAAATAATTACTCTTTCTGTTGCGATTACTTTTTCATGGCATGTTTTCCCGCAAATAATTTTTCAGAAAACCATCGGGGGCAGCAACGATGACAAGGCCCATGCCGTCCGGCAAACTGCTGACGGTGGATATATCGTTGCCGGCTCAACCAAAAGTTTCGGTGCCGGTGACGAAGACATTTACTTAGTGAAAGCCGACAGTGCAGGAAATGTTTCCTGGACAAAAACTTTTGGAACCACAGCTATCGAAAGAGCAAATGATGTTGAGCAAACCGCTGACGGAGGATATATTATTGGCGGCTTAACTGCTGTTTCAATCCCCGGCAATTGGAATTTTTATATTGTCAAAACCGACAGCAGCGGAAATTATTTATGGTCGAAAAGTTTTGGAGGTACTGGCAGCGAAGATTGCAGGTCAATAAAGCAGACAACCGATGGCGGTTATATCATGACCGGTATGGAAAGCAGCAACGGTCCGGGGGCTGGTGATGTATTTGTTGTACGCACTGACTCCAATGGCAATTTACTTTGGTCGAATACCTATGGAGAAATTCTCCCCGATGAAGGATACGACATCGCCCAAACTACTGACGGCAATTATATCATTGCAGGCATAGCCTACAGTTTTACTTTTAGCGGATATAATAGTATTTATTTGTTAAAGATAAACACCAGCGGATATTTGCTCTGGTCGAAAGTTTATTATACTCCTGACATCCACAACTTTGCTTACTCTGTTTGCGCCACTGCTGATGGAGGATGCATAGTAGCTGGTGAAACGCTTGATTTATCCGCAGGCATTGAGCGCGTTCTGGTAATCAAAACCAATGCAAATGGAATTGTACAATGGAGTAAGACATTTGGAGGAGCTGATTATGAAGCAGGTTTTGGTGTATGGAAAACCGGTGACGGAGGATATATTATCGGGGGAGCTACATGGAGTTTTGGCGCAAGCAGCGGAGATATGTATTTGATTAAAACAAATGCAACAGGCAATGTCACCTGGTCCGAAATTCTTGGAGGTCCTTCTTTGGACGAGTGTTTTTCTGTTCGTCCATCGAAAGACGGGGGCTATATCTTAGCCGGAATAAGTAATAATGATATCTCCCTTATTAAAACCAATGCAAACGGAATCAGCGGCTGCTATGACAGTACCATCACTTCAATCGTTACAAATCCTTCAATACTATTTGCCAATGTTCCAACGGTGACCTACAGCGTAGCTGCGATAGCCGTTACCCCTGCAACTCAAACCGGCAATGGAGGTTCCATAACCACGCTATGCTATTCCGTTGGCATGGATGAAGCTAGCGCTGAAGAAAATACCTTTTCACTTTTCCCTAACCCCGCCACCAATCAATTGACAATTGCTCCCGATGCATCAAGAGGAGAATTAAAAATCGAAAGTATAGAAATTTACAACCCCCTCGGAGAAAAAGTTTACAGTAATGCAGAAACTTCCCACAGCACTGCCGAAACTATTAACATCACCGCACTAACTTCCGGAATTTATTTTGTGAGAGTGAAAACAAGTGATGGAATGATGGCGGGGAAGTTTGTGAAAGAATAACTTCCTCCACGCGCTCCCCTCTCCTCAAGGAGAGGGGCCGGGGGTGAGGAAGAAATAAGTTGAAATGCTTTACTTTTACAGGAGCAAAATTTAAAAACTGATAGCATGAAAAAAATTACTCTCTTATTTATTGGAATTATTTTTTCGGTGAATGGTATTTGTCAAATAACATTTGAAAGAACATTTTCATATTCTCCTTCTAATTATGATTCCCGTTCATTTACTTGCCAGCAAACATCTGATGGAAATTATGTTATCGGCAGCTATCAGCCCGTTCCTCCTCAGGCAAATAACATTCATTTGATTAAGCTCGATGTAAATGGCGATACTATCTGGACACGTATATATGACTGGACATATACCGTTTGCCGTGCCATTCAGCAAACAGCCGACAGCGGATTTATTCTTACAGGTCCAACCAGCAACCCTGGCAGCGGTGGAACCTATCTGCTGAAAACAAACAGCATCGGCAATGTTCAGTGGGTGAAAACCTATATAATGGCTACCGATTCTTATGACGCCTACTCAGTCAGGCAAACCAATGACGGAGGATATATTCTTACCGGTAATACGGACTGGACTACACAAGCTGATATGTTCCTTCTTAAAACCGATAGTGCTGGAAATGCACAATGGTCAAAAACCTATGGAGGTGCATTTGATGACTGGGGAAATTGTGTCCGTCAAACCTTTGATGGCGGATATGTTATGACAGGAGCCCTCGGTTATGATGTTGTCATTATCAAAGTTGATAACAGCGGAAATGTTCAATGGACGAAAACATTTGATTTAGGTGGCGATGAACGCGGAAAAGGCATTCAGCAAACTCCCGACAGCGGCTATATTGTAACAGGCACAAACGATGGAACATATTTAATTAAAACAGATGTCAACGGAAATCTGGTTTGGTCAAAAACATATACGCCAGGCGCAGGATATTGTGTTGACAGAACAACTGATGGCGGTTATGTAATTGTAAACCGCTCACCCGAGGCATCTCTTATAAAAGTTAATGCAACAGGAAACTTTAGCTGGGCAAAAGGTTATGTCGGCAATGTATATTCTGAGAGCTTCTCAGGAGAACAAACCAATGACGGAGGATATTTTCTATCGGGAGAAACTCAGAATGCAACCAATGTGACTGTTGTTTATGCCATTAAAACCGACTCACTCGGAAACAGCGGATGTAACAACATACTGTCGTTAACAGAAATAACTCCTGCTACGGTTGTAACCTCGCCTTCAATAACCGGTGTAGCTGTTACTCCAATTGTTACTGTTCGTTCTGTCAGTATAATACAGGGAGTTACACCGGAGTTCTTGTGCGTGGAAAACATCGGTGAATTAAGCAGCGAGGAAAATAGCATTTCGCTTTCTCCCAATCCCGCCACCAATGAAATAACAGTTCAAAGTTTAAAGTTCAAAGTTCAAAGCGTGGAGATATATAACACCCTCGGAGAAAATGTTTACAGTAATGCAGAAACTTCCGAGACAAGTACAGAAACTATTAACGTAAGAAAACTAAGTTCCGGAATTTATTTTGTGAGAGTGAAAACAAAAGAAGGAGAGAAGGCGGTTAAGTTTGTGAAGGAGTAACAATTCTAAAATCATAAAGCCATGAAAAAAATTACATTCTTCATTTCGATTATTTTTTCCTCAATCGTTTTTTCCCAACCCGGAATTCAGTGGCAAAAATGCTTGGGAGGCACCGATACCGATAAAGCATATGCGGTACAACAAACAACGGATGGTGGTTTCATTACCGTTGGGCATTCCTATTCGAACGATGGTAATGTGAGCGGACATCATGCAACGGCTATCACTGCCGACTGCTGGATTGCTAAGATTACCAGCGTGGGAACTTTGCAATGGCAAAAATCTTTAGGCGGAATTGCAGATGATAAAGCATATGCTGTCAGGCAAACCACCGATGGCGGTTATATTATGGCCGGGGAAACTTATTCCCATGAAGGTGATGTTTCCGGTAACCATGACACAACATGGAGCAGCAGCGATTATTGGATAGTAAAGCTCGACAGCATGGGCGCAGTTCAATGGCAGAAATGCCTTGGCGGTACCTCACTTGATTATGCTGAATGCATCGTGCTAACCACTGATGGCGGCTACATGGTGGCGGGTTCCTCTTCCTCTTCGGATGGT
>DATDOJ010000326.1:0-5341 GCA_035293345.1 Bacteroidia bacterium | reverse complement strand
GACTACCTGCCCGAATGTTCCGGCAGAAATTCTCAATCCGCGCAACACCTGGGCTGACAAGAATGACTACGATAACAAGGCGAACAAGCTTGCTTCATCTTTTGTAAAAAACTTTGCGCAGTATTCCGAGTTTGCCAATGATGAAATTATGGCTGCAGCACCGAGAGTGGCAGAGGTGGCTTAATTTATTCTCATCTTCCCTCTGATTGATGAATCTTTTTTTCAGGGAAGATATTGCAACCTCTCTCATTGATCTTGATGCAGAAGAATCGCGCCACTGCATAAAAGTTCTGCGGCTTCATAACGGAAGCATCATACACATTACAGACGGAAAGGGAAATCTGGCTGAAGCAGTAATTGTTGATGGTTCTATCCGGAACTGTTCGGTTGAAATTCGCAGTCGCGAGAAAAAAATCAGCGAAAGAAATTATCAGCTTTCAATTGCAATAGCCCCGACAAAAAATCATGACCGCTTCGAATGGTTTGTGGAGAAAGCAACCGAGATTGGCATTGACAAAATTATTCCTCTGATTTGTTCTCACTCAGAAAGAAGGACGGTAAAAACAGAGCGGCTAAAAAATATTTCCATAGCGGCACTTAAGCAATCGCAAAAAATATTTCTGCCGGAAATTTCTGAGCCGGTTTTGTTTGAAAAATATGTAAAGACAAATAATTCGGAACAGAAATTTATCTGCACCTGCGAAGCAGAATTATCACACCATCTTAAAAATATTTGTAAATCGAAAAAGAATTATTCTCTTCTGATTGGACCGGAAGGCGACTTCTCACCGGAAGAAATTAAAATGGCTTTGGAAAATGGTTTTATTGAAGCGTCACTCGGAAACACGCGCCTGCGGACTGAAACGGCTGGAATAATTGCATGTAGTTTGATTAGTTTTATAAACAATTAGAAAGCGTTCTATTATTTTAATCCCCATTTCTCCGGAGCGATTCTCCATTTCTTCAAAAGTTCAATATCTTTTTCTTTCACGTAATTTTTTTCTGCCGCTATATGAATCAGTGTATCGTAATTGCAAAGCGTAAAGAGTTTACATTTTGCTTTTTCAAAATTTTCTTTTGAAGTGTTGAATCCATATGTAAAAATGGAAACCATTCCTTTTACCTTGCATCCTGCCTCACGCAACGTTTGCACTGCCTTTATGCTGCTTAGCCCTGTGGACACAAGGTCTTCAATCACGACAACGGTTTGCCCCGCTTTGATTTCTCCCTCGATCAGATTTTCCATCCCATGGTCTTTTGGTTTCGGACGGACATAAACAAAAGGTAACTCCATCGCTTCAGCTACCAAAGCGCCTTGCGCGATGGCAGCAGTAGCAACAGCAGCTATCACATCGGGCTTGCTGTAATGCTCTTCAATCTTTCTTACTAATGACTGCCGAATGAAAGTTCTCACTTTAGGATGGGACAGTGTAATGCGGTTGTCACAATAGATGGGCGACCTCCACCCCGATACCCAGGTAAATGGTTTATTCGGCTGTAACTTTACCGCTTTTATTTGCAGAAGGAATTCTGCTACTTTTAACGCAACTTCGTCTTTCATGGCTGGCAACAAATATAAAATATTCATCAACGGAAAACCGGTTTCCATTTTTCCGTTGGGCGATGTTATTCAAACTTCCCCCAATGCTGTATCGCTTCGATGGAAAGGAAAGCAGACCATGAATGATGCGCTGGAAAAAATTTCAAAGGAAGAAATTGAAAGTGTTGATGTTTATTCTCCGGATACTGATGTTGCATTTAATCAATTGGCATCTCGCTTTAATGTCATTCATGCCGGAGGAGGTTTAGTAAAAAATAATTCCAGACAATATCTTTTTATTTTCAGAAGAAGAAAATGGGATTTACCCAAAGGGAAAATGGATGAAAGCGAATCAACTTCACAAACCGCCTTGCGCGAAGTCGCTGAAGAATGTGGATTAAAGAATCTGAAAATCATTTCGGCTTTACCGAACACTTACCATCACTATTCAGAGAAAGAAAAAAATGTTCTTAAACGTACACACTGGTTTCTGATGAGTACTGATGAAACTGAAGTCGGGGTTGAGAAGGAAGAAGACATTGAAGATTTTATTTGGCTTGAGAAAGAAAAAATTCTCAGTCACATTTCTAAGAACACATTTCCCAATATTTTGGAATTAGTCAAAGAGTCATTTAAAGTTCTTTGAAGCGTTTTGGCTAAAGCCGCTGACATTATTATTTTGCAATTGGCTTTAGCCCAAACCGAATCCAAAAAGAATATTTATAACCTAACTTCCCTGGGAACAAACTTGCTGCAATCACCTTTGTGGCGAATAATGTCACGGACTATGCTAGAACTGATGTGAGAATATTCGGGGCGGGAGAGAATAAAAACAGTTTCAACATCAGGCGCGATTTGTGAATTCGACTGAGCGATGAGCCGTTCAAATTCAAAGTCGGCAGAAGTACGGATACCGCGTAAAATATATTGCGCGGAATTTTTTTTGCAGAAGTCAACGGTGAGTCCGTCATAACGCATCACCTCAATTTTTTTCTCACTGCTGAAAATGTCTTTCAGCCATGCTTCGCGTATATCCTCTGAGAATAAATATTTTTTTTCCGAATTGCTGCCGATGGCAATAATAAGTTTATCGAACAAAGGCAATGCGCGTTTCACAATATCAATGTGCCCGATGGTGACGGGATCGAAGGAGCCGGGGAAGACAGCGGTTTTGGTCATAGTGATTTATGTTTAAAGAAACTAAATGAAGTATGTCCATACTTTCTTGTTTCATTGATTACTGATTTGCATGACGGTTTTGAGTTGGATGAATGTTCCAGAATCAGCCAGCCGTTTTCATCAAGGAGATTATTCTCAAGAATTAAATCAGGAAGCTCCCACACGTTTTCCATTTTGAATGGCGGGTCAGCAAAGATGATGTCGAATTTGCTGTTGCACTTTTTTATAAAACGAAAAGCATCGCTTCTGATGGTGTGAAGTTTTTCAGGAAAGTTTTTTTCGCCAAACTCTCTCACAAACCTCAAGCAGTCGGAATTATTATCAACGCAGGTTACGTTCGTACATCCGCGTGAAAGAAATTCATAGCTGATATTTCCTGTTCCGCAGAACAAATCGAGCACACGGATTTCTTCAAAGTCGAAATGATTGTTCAGGATGTTGAACAAAGCTGACTTGGCAAAATCAGTCGTGGGGCGCACAGGAAGGTTGCGTGGTGCGCGAATGACTTTTCCTCTGTGGTTTCCGGTTATGATGCGCACAAATGTTGAGAGATTAAAGGAAAATAATAATGCGATGGCAAGTCGTTGAAACCATAACTGTATTCAAACATGGCAGGTCTGTTTCCGAAAATAACATTGCCGATGTACTGGCTCAGAAGATTTTCAATCGCTGAATCCTTTGCAATATCTCCGAGTAAATTCAATTCGAGTGTCTGATGATTTAATTTCAACTGCTCGGCAACAAACATAACATAGTATGCACATTCTTCTGTTTCGGAGCATGGGAATGAATTATAAAGCACAAGTTTTTTCCCTTGACTGACTACAATTTCACAGGAGCTTTTCTGTAAATGCAAAAACATTTTCTTCTCATTAGATGCAGAAGCGGATAAGAGAATGCCTTCAATCAGAGGTGTGGAAAAATGATGCAGCGTGGAATGAGGAAAGGAATTTTTTATGGCTTCAGCAAGCGGCTCAGCAACTCCAAATACATTCACCATTCCATCCGCTTTCAGTTTATCCGTCATCACGAGCATGTTTTTTTCTGGCGAAATGTTAAAGCCAAAATACTTTTCTTCATCGCCTTTCTCATAAAGACCTGAAGGAATCATCGTTGAAAAACGGTTTACCACAGAAACATGAACACTTCTGTATTGAACTCCTAAAAGCGTTTCGTCCGTTTTCATAAGCTGTGAAAGTGAAACACCAATCAGATTCTCTTCAACCGGTTTGCTTTTCAGCACAAGCAATTTGTTCCTTTTCCTGTCAAGCACGCTCCAGGCAATGTTATTATTGCCGAGCATAACAGAAAGAAAATAGTCCCCGCCTTTTTCAGGGGTGAAACTTTCATCAACAATAGACGCTTGTTGATTCAACGTGCCAAACGATTCTGCGACTAACGGATTCATGATTTCAATTCAGAACAAAACTAAAATATTTTATCTGAATACCACGTCTTATGAATTAATAAATTTGCCGCTGCAATTTCAAATCCTAAATCCTAAATCCTAAATCTCAAATCCACATGGGATGTTAGCTCAGTTGGTTCAGAGCACTACCTCGACAAGGTAGGGGTCACTGGTTCGAGCCCAGTACGTCCCACTTTTTAAATAGAACGCGGAGGACACGGAAAGAACGGATAAGGGCAGATTTTTTTATCAGTGTTAATCTCTGTTTTCCGCGTCCTCCGCGTTCTATTATTATTTTATATGTCGAAAAAAATTCCTTTTGAATTTGTCATTGAAAGTTTGACTTCGCTCAATCCTGTAGTGAAGCCCATGTTTGGAAGTTTTGCTGTTTATGTGGGAGAAAAAATCATGCTCGTTCTGCGCGACAGAAAAGACCACCCCGAAGCCAATGGTGTGTGGCTTGCCACTTCCGGTGAGTATCATGCAAGCTTGAAAAAAGATTTTCCTTCGATGTGCTCGGTTTATATTTTATCTGGCGGCAAATCAGAAACCCAATGGCAGATGCTCCCGCTTTCGGCTGATGATTTTGAGACCTCCGTGAACAAAGCGTGCGGGTTTATTCTGCGGGGCGATGAAAGGATTGGAAGTGTACCTAAACCAAGAAAAAAAAGAAGCAGAAAAGTTTAGTTACGAAGTTCGACAGTTTACCTCAGAAGTAAACTGTCGTACTTCTGAGCATCGGCTTCGCACCTCTGAGCAACGGCTTCGCACCTCTGAGCTACGGCTTCGTACTTCGGAGCTACGGCTTCGCACCTCGGAACTACGGCTTCGTACCTCGGAGCAACGGCTTCGTACCTCGGAGCTACGGCTTTGCACCTCAGAGCTACGGCTTCGTACCTCGGAGCTACGAAGTCGTAGCTAATTTTATCATTTTTTCTCTGAAAATGGGCTTTTGTTATAAAACCGACTATTTTGCAGAGAGATAAAAGGATTGGGAGGATTCCGAAGACAAGGAAAAGAAAAAAGTAAAGTTGCTATCTTTACATACAAACAAATTGCTTAAATATGAATACTGAATTTTCAAATCTTCACGATTTCTTCGCACGAATAAAAACTATAAATTTTTGGCAAAGAATTTTTAGTTGGTCATCAGTGAGAAAATTAAGCTATGATGCCTACAAGGAATTTAATCAGTTGATTGAGAAAATTAAAAA